>JAHFMZ010000005.1 GCA_023267555.1 bacterium | reverse complement strand
CCGCAAGGCTCGTGGACAGGTGATGCATGGCCGTCGTCAGTTCGTGGTTTGAACTGTTCCCTTCAGTGGGGTAACGAACGCAACCCTTATCGTGTGTTACAAGTGTCACACGAGACTGCCCCGTAATTTGGGCATAAGGTTAAACTTTAGAATATAGAATGTAGATTACAGGTATCGTGCATAGCAATATGTATATCGTCTGTAATCTACATTCTGTATTTTATTTTTTAATTTTGTGAGTAAATTACGGGGAGGAAGGAGAGGATGACGCCAGGTCAGCATGTCCCTTTGACATCCTGGGCTACACACATAATACAATCGCATAGACAACGGGTCGCGACGGGGTAACTCTGAGCCAATCCTTCAAACTATGCGCCAGTTCAGATTGAGGTCTGCAACTCGACCTCATGAAGCCGGAATTGCTAGTAATCGCGGGTCAGCTAAACCGCGGTGAATACGTTCTCAGGTCTTGTACTCACTGCCCGTCAACTCAAGGAAGCCGGGGGCACCCAAAAGCTTAGCTAGTCTAGGACTAAGGTGAATTCGGTGACAGGG
The DNA here is from genome assembly GCA_023267555.1 of bacterium. Lineage (GTDB taxonomy): Bacteria > Patescibacteriota > Minisyncoccia > Phycocordibacterales > UBA5272 > UBA11704. The sequence continues at coordinate 36,956 of JAHFMZ010000005.1, read as the reverse complement.
AGTAAGTCGTAACAAGGCACGGCTAGCGGAAGCTGGTCGTGGATTAATTCAATGTGAAATCGTTCTGCATACCTAACTTCGGTTAGGGTGTACGAATCTTGTCGATAATCTTTTAAGATAAGGACTTGATAATGATCCTAAACATTATTCGCGTTACAGCGAAAAGTAACAAAAGTCGCGTAAGCGCTAGAGTGTGACAAAAGAAAGATTAAAAATAACAATGTTTGTAATAAATAACAAAATCATCCCAGCAGGGTGTTTTTATTTTGGGAAATAAAAAAGTGGGGTTGCCTTCGGCAACCCCACACGCATTCACCCGTTCTTTCCCCAATTCTCAAAAAACTTTTTCAAGAAAGCACTTGGAGTTTTTTCTCCCTCCATCCACACTCTCCACAGGCCGTATTGGTTACTGCTACCAAATGAACCAACTCTTTTCCTTCTGTGAAAGGGGATGTAATTCGGGAACTTAGATTTATTTTTCTTTAAAAATTCAATCACGAAAAAGGGAACAAAAAATACTGGACGCTCTTTTCCGTTATAAGTTATTTCTCCCGTAGTGTTGGGACCATAACCTTTCTCGGACAAGAATTCGGATATTCCATTTTGTATATTTTGGTCATCCGTATAAACTGCCCACTCGTCATCTTCCAGTATGGGTTTTGTTTTTTTGTTTGAAGCTTGTCGCTTTCTTGGGTATGATTTTTCCCTTTTGGGATGATTTAACTTGCATAGCCATATTCTTCTCCTTAATCGATGGCGTTTCTATTGTGCTACTACCTGTGATACTACGCCAAATTCCTGTATTGTCAAAGGTTTTTACTACTATTGACTTTTATATCAAAATGTGCTATGATTATATATGAATCAATCCATTAATAAAAAAGGGGATCGAAATGCACACTGCAAAATTTGACGAAAGTCTTTCAACTGTTGCTGATCGCAAAGCTCTTCGCAAGATGAGGATCTTCGGGATTTGGGTGAACAACTTCGCTCTACTGGTCATTATTTTTTTGATGGCCGCGCTCCTGCCGAAGTTGTTCTCTTACGTCGATATGCGAGTGATGAATGCGTCCATCGGTTGGGCGACACAGATGTGGTATCTCGCCGCATTCTTTGTCCTAGCCGGTATTCTGGTCGGGTGTGTCGCACTTCGGCCAGAAGATAAGTTGAAAAAGTTCTTTCTTTATATTTGGAAAGCGATACTGCCGCAGTAATGCACAGTGTTCTCTCCTGAAAGCCGATGTCGCCACCAGCGCATCGGCTTTTCTTATACCAATTTTTATGTTAGTATTTCGTGACAAGTGTTGTTACGGATAATAAATATGCGCGGTTAGCTCAGCTGGTAGAGCACTCGACTGATACTCGAGCGGTCCCTGGTTCGAATCCAGGACCGCGCACCAATAGACATCCTACATTAGATGTGATAAGTTTTGTGTAAGATTTTGTATTCAATTTCACGAGGAGATAAAAGTGAATCAAAATAATAGTTCTTGGGTTTCAAAATTAACAGAACCTTTGGAATATGCTTTTTTAGTTCCAAAAAGACTGTTACCATCAAAACCTTTCACAGAAGTTTTTCTAGAAATTCTGGATGGACTTCAAGATATCAATACTCGCCAGTTATTTTCTGACAGTTTTAAACAGGCGAACAGTGAGATGAATAATCCAGAAACAAGAAGAAAAATAGAGGGAGAGGAAAAAGTCCAGGTCACTTTTTTATGTAAAGAAAGAGAAATTACCAGAAAGTGGTATGCATCTCAAAGTGGTTTTGGCTTTAATTTGGATGATAACAATAATTATGCCACGTTTCTTCTTTTATCTTATAAGTATTTTAAAGAGAAGAGTCCGCATATTTGAAAAGAGTTTACACCTTGTTGTTGTGAACTCTTTTTTATTTTCATCATATTATATTCACTTCATACTCCAAATCAATTTTATACTTTTCTTTAAAATCCCTTCGCATATTTTCAGTAAAAGAATAAAATTCTTCAGGTGTCGCTCCTTTATAAGCGATGACACATAAAGCGTGATCTGGATGCGTTCCTATATTTCCAATACGTTTATTTTTCCAACCCGCTTCTTCCAATAGCCATCCCGCTGGAATTTTTACTATGTCAGCACCTTGTAGATTTGGATTATTAATTGAGGGGTATTTCATTTTATCAACTGGATAGAATTGTATGTCAGGGAATTTTTTTTGTAGTTCTAACAATTGTTTTTTATTTATGAAAGGATTGGCAAAAGTAGAACCAATTGTGCCAACCTTGTTTATGTCAGGAAGTTTTTTCTGACGGATTCTAATTATTGCTTCATAAACATTTTTAAGAGTAAATGGAGGCTTAGCAAAACTTTTTAATTCTTCTTCGAGCGATTCATATCGTGAATGATAAGAACTATCAACACTTTTAAAATGTTTGGAAAGTTTTAAGCGAATGGATATAATAAAATATTTATCTTTTAATTCACTTTTAAAAATACTGTCGCGATATTTAAATTCGCAATCTTCTTTGGCAAATACTTTTATTTTTCCACTGGACAATTCTATTGCTTCCAGAGAAACAAAAGTGTCTTCCAAACTTTGACCATATGCTCCGATATTTTGCACAGGGGAGGCGCCAACTGTTCCAGGAATGTAAGCTAGGTTTTCAATTCCTACCCAATTATTTTCTACTGTGTAGGCTACTAATTCTGGCCAGTCTTCTCCGCTCCGGATTTCTATAATTACATAATTATTATTTTCTTTAATAATTTTTTTGCCTTTCAGAGAATTTTTTATTACTAATCCATCATAATTTTTGGTGAACAAAATGTTAGCTCCACCGCCCAATATTAGAATTGGAGTATTTTTGAATCGTGAGATATTTGTCACATCAACGATATCGTTTAAGGAATGTACTTCTGTAAAGAATCTAGTTTTTACGTCTAAATGTAAAGTGTTGTCTTTTTGGAGGGAGATGTTTTCTTTAATAGCAATCATTGTCTGATTATATCATTCATAACTTATGACTCAATTTTTATAATATTTGCCATTAATATAATTTTGTGTTATAATGTATATTATCAGTATTCATTGATTTTATTGCTCTTTTTTAAATTTAGGGGGGAAAATGCCAAAAAGCTTGTTTAATTTGAGGAGACATTCTGGGGACATACTTCGTTATTTTTCGAACTGTCCGGGGATTCTTTCTCTTTACAGGCATAGCAATGAGGAGGGGTACTCCAAAATTGACTGTGAGGATGACGAAGGAAACAAGGTGGTTCTCTATGTTCCACCACATCAGATAATCATCAGACGTTGTAGTTCGAGTAAGATTGGCTATCTATTCACAAAGGCGTGTTTCAACCCAAACACCGAGCCAAAGTTTTGGCTGGTGACTTGCCCTCTTCAGAGGGTGGGGTATCTCTTTCCAATCGGCACTTTTAATGACGAAGGGGAAGATACTCCATTTCCTCAAGAACACGCACCCAAGAAATGTGGTGCAGGACAATAAGGAATAATGTTGGTTTTTGCCTCGAGACTTTCTCGGGGCTTTTTCTTTTGTATGGTAGGATACAAAAATGAATCAGGAAAATGGAATTTTATATATTGTGCCGACGCCTATCGGTAATCTCGAAGATATGACACTTCGAGCTATTCGTATTTTGAAAGATGTCGATTTGGTTTTGTGTGAAGACACTTCTGTTACTCAAAGACTTTTCAAAGAATATGAAATTACAACCAAGACTAGTGTTTTTTATGCGCAAACGGGATTAAAAAATATTGATAAGATAATGGAGATGTTAAGAGATGGGAATAAAATTGCACTTGTGTCAGACGCAGGTACTCCGACAATTTCTGATCCTGGAGTTTTGCTAGTTGATAAAGTACGCAACGAATTACCAGAAGTAAAAATAGTTTCTTTACCAGGAGCGTCAGCTTTGGTCGCGGCACTTTCTGTTTCTGGTATTTCTTCCGCGCAATTTATTTTCTTGGGATTTTTGCCGCACAAAAAAGGACGCGAAACTTTATTCAAAGAAATTAGCGAATCGGAACGTACAATTGTATTTTATGAATCAGTTCATCGTATAGAAAAAACTTTGGAGTCACTCGCTGAAAGTTTGGGTGATAAAAGACGAGTAGTTGTTGCGCGCGAACTTACAAAAATTTACGAAGAAGTGATTCGCGGAAACGCAAAAGAAGTAAAAAGTTATTTTGATAATAATAAAGATAAAATAAGAGGAGAATTTGTGGTGATTGTTGAAGGGAAGTAATTGTGTTAGATTAATTTTAATTCCTGCATCCGTATGGACCAGGTCGTTTGCGAAAGCAGATAAGAGTGTTACCTTTGCACTATTACAAAGGTGTTCTTTGTTATGGAGGCCGTATGGCTACAAATAGTGATTGGAAATTAAAGTTTAATTCGGAGAAGTGGTCTGTTGTATTACCTCCAGAGGGTTTAGAAAAGGTAAATAGAACAATAGGCGAGGGTCCTAATTCGCAACAGATTGAACATTGTCACTATGCTTCATCAATGGAAGAGTTATTGCGTCGCGCCCCGATATTTTTTATGAGGGTTCCAATATGTGACAAAGGGGAAACTCGTGATTGGCCGATGGGTGATTGGCCAAAATGTGAAGTTGGACAGCATTCAAAAGTTGGTCTCCCAATAGCGGTTTTTCAATCAAGAAGAGTGGATGAGTATGAGTTTGATCTGAAAGGATTGATTAAAACCGACATCGAGCACAATAGTTTTGAAGTTGCGGTATATAACTACTCTGTGCAATCAAGAGAAGGAAGGATTGTTATGTCAGGTGGTACTTATCGTGCCGTGGTTAGTCTTTGGCAACGGCATTTTTATGAGACCAAGTAAATGAAGACAAGCTGCCGATACGGGGTTATTCGTGTCGGTGGCTTTTTGTTTTGGGTTGAAACTAAAAACTGGAAACTAAAAATCAGTTAATGTATACTAAGCTGATTATGTCACCACTTGGAATCAAACGAACAGTAGCAGTAATATTAGTTCTTTCACCTTGGATTTTTATTCCAGGACTTTTTAAAGACGTTGTATTTATTATTGCAGGTATTTTATTATTTATTAGTACACTTGATTTGAGTAAAAAAATTGTACACCGTGGTGCAGATCATCAGGAAACCGAAAGCATTCCTACAAGAGAAATTATCAGAGAAAATACGGTGAACGTATGAAAATTATAATAGCATTACTAACTGCAGGAGTGCTTACTTTTTTTTGGCTTGCAGATAGTGGATATAAATATATACCTTATTCAAATCGTTTAGGAAGTGAAGTGTATGCGAAAGAAGAGGTGTCTACTACAACTCCTGTTAAACGTATCGCTTCAGCCATATCAAAGATAGTACAAAATAATGAAGTAAAAGAAGGGGAAGTTATTTCTTCTGCACCACTTGAAGTCTCTCACGTTAAAACACCAAAAAATGTTCGAGCTTTGTATATGTCTAGTTGGGTTGCAGGAACTCCGTCAATTCGTGCACGGCTTGTGAAATTAATTGATGATACAGAATTGAATGCAGTAGTGATTGATGTGAAAGATAATACAGGTTTAGTTTCTTGGAATGGACGTATCGAAGATATTAATGCTTTTGTCGCAGAGCTTCATAGTAAAAATATTTATGTTATAGCACGTATCGCTGCTTTTCAAGATCCAACATATGTAAAACTTCATCCTGATCAAGCAGTTCATTCCAAAAAAACTGGTGACATCTGGCACGACAATAAAGGTGTACCGTGGGTGGATACTGGTTCAAAAGATATGTGGATATATTTGGATACGATTGCGAAAGAAAGTTATGCGCGCGGTTTTGATGAAATTAATTTTGATTATATACGCTTCCCTACCGATGGACCACTTTCAGATATGACATTCCCAGTAAGTGGTGAGAGAGCAAAAATTGATAAACCTGGAATCGTAGGAGATTTTTATAGATATATCACGAATTCTCTACATAAAGACAATATTCCTGTGTCAGGGGATTTGTTTGGTATCATAATGGTGACCAAAGTTGATATTGCAACACTCGGACAAGATATGCACACTGCGCTTGAAACTTTTGATTATGTAGCTCCGATGATTTACCCATCTCACTTTTATCCTGGAACAGATGGATATCAAAAACCTGCAGAACATCCTGGAGAAATTATTTCTTTTGCTATGATGGCTGGAATGAAAATCGCCGATGAAACAGCAAGTAGTACTGGACAAGCAACATCAACTATACGTGCAAAGTATCGTCCTTGGTATCAAGATTTTGATATGGGTGCAACTTATACTGCCGAGATGGTGCGAGCGCAGATTAGTGCAGGGGAGAAGTTGGGAATTGAGTCGTGGATGCTTTGGGATCCAGCTAATCATTACACCCCATCCGCATTAAAATCCCAATAATACCTCATCTACTTTGTTGCGGGTCCCAGCTCGCTCGTCAACATACTATTAAGTACGTCTCCTCGCTCGTTTTCCCGCGCCTCGTATCTGAGGCATTCTTGGGATTTTAATTTAGCTCTGTATTTTTGTAGTAAAAATTTCTTTCGTATAGAATCTGAAACAATTTCTTGAGTTTTGAAAAAACGAATATGATTTTGTTATCTACTAGCACCTATAACCTAAAACCTGTAAACTATAAATATGTCCAATCAGGAACCTATTAAAGAAAAAGTAACATATATTGGCAAGGTTGATTATCGTGGCAAAGAGCTTACTTTTGGTATTAAAGACCGCGATCGCCCACTACATACTTATATTATCGGTAAGACTGGTATGGGAAAATCTACTCTTCTCGAGAATCTTGCTATTCAAGATATACAAAATGGTGAAGGTGTTTGTTTTATAGACCCACACGGCTCGGTGGCAGAAAAACTTCTTGATTTTATCCCAGAATCGCGTATAAAAGACGTTGTATATTTCGCACCATTTGATGACAAAAATCCAATCGGATTAAATGTACTTGAACAAGTTGAAGCTTCCAAGCGTCATTTGGTGGCGAATGGTTTGATGGCCGCTTTCAAAAAATTATTCCAAGATCAATTTTCGGCGCGTATGGAATATATTTTGAATAATATTATTCTCGCACTGCTTGAAAATGAAGGTCAGACACTACTCGGCGTGAATCGTATGTTGACCGATAAAGAATATCGTAAATTTATTGTTTCAAATGTGACCGATCCAACTGTGAAAGATTTTTGGGTAAATGAATATGCAAATTATACCGACAGATTTGCTGCCGAAGCCGCACCAGCAATTCAAAACAAAGTTGGTCAATTCGTATCCAATCCACTTATCAGAAATATAATTGGTCAACAAAAAACGTCATTTGATATTCGCCAATTAATGGATGACAAAAAGATTTTGATTGTGAATCTTTCAAAAGGAAAAGTAGGTGAGGGGAATGCGAATTTGATTGGATCACTTTTGGTTACCAAAATATATTTGGCAGCAATGTCTCGAGCAGATGTGGGTGCAGCAGATTTAAAAAAGTTACCACCATTTTATTTTTATGTAGATGAATTTCAAAACTTTGCTAATGAATCATTTGCAAGTATTTTATCTGAAGCTCGTAAATATAATTTGGCACTCACGGTTGCCCATCAATATGTAGAACAAATGACAGATGAAGTAAAAGCTGCTGTTTTTGGTAACGTAGGTACGATGATAACTTTCCGTGTGGGTGCAACTGATGCCGAAATATTTGAAAAAGAATTTGCACCATATTTTATTATGGATGATATTGTAAATCTTTCTGCATATCAAATATATTTGCGTCTTATGATTGATGGAGTTGGTTCCAAACCTTTTTCTGCACGTACACTTGCACCAATACAACAACCAGAAAAATCATATATACAAGAAGTCATAGCTCATTCACGTAAAGAATACAGCAAAGCAGTATCTGAAGTTGAGGAGGAAATAGCACAGTTTTATAAACCAGTTGCAAAAGAAATAAGAGTAGACGAAAGACAACAGAGAACAAATGAGACAAGAAATAACACATCATATCCTCTTAAACGATATGATGATAAAAAGCGTTATGATGACAGACATACAAATAGAAGTCAGGATTCAGCCCCACAAGTAGAAAAACCTGTTGTTGCTGCTGAACACATAACACCTTCACCCAAAGAAAATATCAGAGTAGAAGTAGTAGAAGAAAAGAAAACTCCAGAAGTAAAAAAAGATAGAAGAGTATATCCTTCTCATTTTGATGACAAACCTGCTCTATCTCTCAAGGAAGCTTTGGAACGTGCGATGAATGAAAAGCAAGAAACTACATCGGAAGAAGAAAAACAAAAAGAAATAGATGAAGAGATTCTTCGTAAGTTGATTACAGACGAATCATAATTATTTATATTTCTAATGAAAAGTATAATAGTGTTTTTTATTGTTATATCAAGCGTTGTATCTGTGAACGCAGTTTATTTTTCTGAAATAATGTATGATCCACAGGGGTCAGATACATCTCGTGAATGGGTAGAAATTTATAATGATACAAATAGTTCTATTGATTTTACTTCTTGGAAATTTTTAGAAAGTGGCACTAATCACGGAATCACAAGTTATTCAGGTGGATCAAGTTTGCAGTCAGGTGGTTATGCTGTTATTGCTGATAATCCAGCAAAGTTTCTTGATGATAATTCTTCTTATCAAGGTATTTTATATGATAGCTCATTTTCATTATCAAATATTGGGGAACAATTAGTATTGAAAAATGGAAGTGGTGCTATTATTGACACTGTCACTTACAACCCAACGCTTGGCGGGAATGATGATGGTAGTACTCTTTCTAAAATAGACGAAGTGTGGGTGCGTGGAAGTTCTACGCCAGGAGAAACTAATCAATCGTCACCTTTAACTTCTAATTCGTCTACAACTTCGACCACAACTGAAAATCAAGCAACCATCTTACAAGCTTCTCCGCCTTCATCAAATATTGTTTTGTATCTTCCATTTGAAAAGACTGTGGTTGCAGGGGCAGAAACAGAATTTGCTACAAATGGTATGACTCGTGACGGAAAAATTATAGATGGGCTAACTTGCACGTGGGCATACGGCGATGGCGGACAAGGAACAGGCACATCAACTACGTACAGATATGCTTATGATGGTAGATATATCGCTCAAGTTGAAGGGACGAATGGTTATGTAAAAGGGATAGGACGTATGGTTGTGCACGTAGTTCCACCAGATATTACTATTACTCGTATCGGGCAAGGAAAATATGGTGCATATGTCGATATAAATAATCCAAATAAATATGATCTTGATTTGTCTCAATGGAATTTATCACTTGATGGTAGCGGCTTTCCGTTTCCAAAAAATACATTGATAGCAGGAAATACCATCACTCGTTTTTCTGGTATTGCTATGGGGTTTGCGAGTACAACAATATCGACAAGTACTGTCGCTCGAATTTTATTTCCAAACCTTGAAGAAGTAACAAGATATATTCCACCAGAAATTGCGAAAGATAGTAGTTTTATTTCTGCAATAACAAGTATTAATTCACCAGTTTTAGTTTCCAAAAAACCTGTTATAAAAATTCCACAACAAATAGCCACATCTACTATTAAATTAGCCGTATCTACAAATCACAAAGACACCAGAATTGTTTCATTTTTTAAATCGCTATTTGGTAGATAATAATGTTATTATAAAAAAATGGAAAATAAATACTGGCTTTCAGATGAAGATTTCAATTCTGTATACGGCAAAGTCCCTAGGCTTAATGTTGATTTATTGATACGTAAAAACGGAGAAATTATTATGGTGCAACGTTCAATTGAGCCATATCTTGATTATTGGCATTTACCTGGCGGAACTGTGTATAAAAATGAGACGATAAAAGAAGCATCAATGAGAATAGCAAAAGATGAAACTGGGCTAGACGTTGATTTTGTAGGATGTTTAGATTATATGGAATTTTTAAATGAAAACAGAAAGCCTATTAATACACACACTATAAGCATTGTTATAGAAGTGATTGCTGTTGGTGGAAATTTGATTCACGATAAAAATGCCAAGGATATAAAAACTATTTCAAAATTATCAGATGTTTCTCCAATAGTCACAGAACATTTAGATTTTTTACAAAAACATAAAATATTTGATTAAGCTTTTATAAATAGACGTATAAGTCTCATAAAAAGATAAATAAGAAATGTTGGATGATAGATAAGATTTAAGCTGTATCCTTCGCGTACAAAATTGACAAGCGTTTTCCATTGTTCACCACGAGTTCGTTTACGAAAGTTAAGTCCAGTAATTTCATCATAACCATCAGAGAGTGTACTGTTGTGGCTGTGATAGTAGAGTTTTTCTTTTAAAGATATTTGATAATAGAATATCCACTCTTCAGCCTGTTTAATATATTTTGAATATCTAATATTTTTAATCAATTTTGTTTCTATGCAATGTGTAACATCACCTCTACATTTTTTCAAAAGTAAACAATCCCAAATATATGAATAAAATTTATCTTTCTTTGGGTAATTAGTAATTAGTTTTCCATTTGCATAGGCACGATTTGCTACGAACCATTTTGTTTTTGGGTGAGATATTATTAAATTATGGAAAGTTTGAAGTGCATCAGAAGATAAATAGTCATCGTCATCTAAAAAAATAATCCAATCGGAATCTTTGGAAACATTATCCATCGCAAAATTTCTTGAATAATTTACTCCACGATTTGTATCGTTAATATAATAGTGAACACGTGAGTCATCAATTGATGATGCGAAAGATTGATACGAGATGTCGGAAGGGGAATCATTCACTATTATTATTTCCCAATCGGTATAAGTTTGATTGAATACAGATGAAACAGTACGAGAGAGTAGATCTGCTCGTTTGTGGGTTGGAGTTATAATACTGAATTTCATTTTTCTATTCTACCATTTTTTTAAATTTATGGTCTTTTAGACTTTTGCTTAAATATGGTATAAATATATAAGCATATAAATGGACACTATCATAAATACAAAAGAAAGGGCCTTTAAAAATATATCTTATAGTCTGCTTTCTTTCGGCTGGCCTGTTATTATTGCGATTGTTATTACTCCCATAATTGTCCATTATTTTGGGATTAAAGAGTATGGTATCTATATTTTTATAAGCACATTAATAAGTTTGGTTGGTCTTTTAGATCTTGGTATATCAACGGCAGTTGGTAAATTTATTGCAAGTTATCACGGGGGAAATAATATAGAAGGATTAAGAAATCTGTTCAAAACAGCAAATAGTATTTTTTTTGTTGTCGGTATAGTTGGAGCATTATCTATAATTTCTTCTATATTTTTGGCTCTTAATTTTTTCCCGAGCGAATTAATTGGTTCTTACAGGGAGTATATTCCAGCTTTTATATATGGTGGAATATTATTTTTTATTAATAGTATGAATGCTCTTAATATAATAATTCCAACGGTCTATCAACGTTTTGATATTAAAACCAAAATTGGTATTCCATTTGTAACTATTCAACAGCTTCTCATTCTTGGCGTCGTCTTTATGCAGTGGTCTATAAATGCTCTTTTTTTTATACAGGCATTACTTATGTTTTTTTTCTATTTTATATATAGACATTATACAAAGAAAATATTGGGTCCAGTCGAGCGTTCATTTTTGGGAATGTATGGATGGGATATGAAAGAAGCTTTTAATTGTTATAAGTTTGGGTTAATTTCATTTTTAAATGATTTAGCTGGGTCATCTTTGACCTATCTTGATCGTATGATTATTCCTTTATTTCTCGGTCCTTCAAATTTAACTTTTTATTCTCTTCCAGGAAGCGTTACAAATAAAATACCAACTTTTTCTAATACTTTGTCATCTGTAGTTTTTCCAATGACCGCACATTTTGAAGGAGGAGGTAATAGAGATATGACAAAAAATCTTTATATAAGATCTATGCGTTTGATAACAATTATATCTACTGCCATCACGGTTTCATTTATCGCTTTTGCTTATCAAATGTTACAGTATTGGATCAGTTCTAACGTTGCAGATAAAGCGACAAATGTTCTTATTATTTTGGCGGTAACAAATTTTATTCTAGCAGTAACTGTCCCGCTTAGTAATTTTCTTTTGGGTATGGGCAAATTAAGAATGCTTAGTATAACTTCAGCTATGACCGCAATATTAAATGCTGTTCTTTTGATTATATTATTACCTCGCTTTGGTATAGTTGGTGCGGCTTGGGCATATTTACTTGCACTTGTTCCATATATATTTTTGATGTATAAAACAGAAAAACATTATTTGGAACTTACTTTTCGTCGTGCTCATTATTTAAAACTTATTACTCAACTTTTTGTTACTTCTGCTTTGGTTTTTCTAGTAGATGTTTTTATTGTAAAGCCAATAGTCAGTAGTTTTTTGTTAGTTATATTAGCTTTAATGTTTTCTTGTGTTTTATTTGTTGTGATACATTATTTGTTTGGCTTTTTTGAAAAAGAAGACACATATGATATTCTGAGTTTTACTAAACAGGCTTTTGTTACTTTGGGTGGCCATCTTAAAAAGTAATAAGTAAAAATATGCAAAAAAATTCAAAAATATTTGTCGCTGGACATAAAGGGCTTGTTGGGTCTGCGATTACTCGTCACCTGGAGAAAGAGGGGTATAACAATCTTCTTTTACGCACGCACGCCGAGCTTGATCTTCTTGATCAAAAAGCTGTGAGTGAATTTTTTGCAAAAGAAAAACCAGAATATGTTATTCTTGCGGCTGCAAGAGTTGGTGGTATTATGGCGCACGTAGAACGTCCTGCCCAATTCGGTTATCAGAATATACAAATTCAAAATAACGTAATTAATAGCAGTTATTTAAATGGTGTTAAAAAATTACTTTTTCTTGGTAGTAATTGTATTTATCCCAAAATAACTCCACAACCAATAAAAGAAGAATATTTAATGACAGGCACTTTAGAAAAAACAAATGAAGCATATGCAATAGCAAAAATTTCTGGGATTATGCTTTGTCGTGCATACAATAAAGAATATGGGACGAATTATGTTTCTGTAATGCCAGCAAATCTTTATGGTCCTAATGACAATTTTGATCTTGTTAGTTCACACGTTTTTCCTGCGATGATTCGTAAATTTCACGATGCAAAAATGAGAGGTGATAAAACAATAACGTTATGGGGTACTGGTATAGCTATGAGAGAATTTCTTCACGCTGATGATCTTGCAGCCGCTTGTGTATACATAATGAATTCAGAAAATGGAGATGATCTTATAAATATTGGTTCAGGAGTAGATCTTACTATTAAAGAACTTGCCGAGACAATGAAAAGAATTATAGGATTTGAAGGTGATATAGTTTGGGACACTAGTAAACCAGATGGAACACCTCGCAAACTTTTAGATATTACTCGTCTTAATAAATTAGGTTTCAAACAATTTATAGGGCTCGAAGATGGGATAAAAAGTACTTATAAGTGGTATATAGAGTCTCTCGAAAAGTAATATGATAATTAAAAAACCAAGAAGTATTATTAGATTTCTTTCTAAAAAGAAAAATGGACTCATCTTGCGTATTCGTCGTCTCAGATTAAAACTCAAAGGAAATCCTCGCCCAACAAGTTATCCTATTGTGACAGCAGATTCTTTTCGATCTCTTGCAAATCATATATATGATGAGGAAACATCTTTTATTCCTGGTGGAGTTTCGAGCGGTGATATTGTTTTTGTAAGCCAAGGAAAGGCTTTTCGATATTTACAAGAAATACATCCAAATATAATTGTTCCGTATGTTCTTATTGTTCATCACGGAGATGAAACTTTCGATAAAAGATATACGGCCTTTTTTGATGATAATATAATTCACTGCTATGCTCAAAATGCTATTGTTGTACACGAAAAAGTTACGTCATTACCTATTGGACTTTCTAATTTTAATTATTTTGAACACACAGATGCACCGTATCTTATTCCTCCATCACGTGTAGATGAAAACGAATATAATAAGAGAAAAAATAAGTTTTTTTATCGCTTTGCTAATGAAACGTGTCCATCGGTACGTGTGCCGCTACAAGTTTTTTGCGATAAACATCCTCTTATGGAGACGGTACGTGAACGAGTTCCCCAGTCAAAATTTAATGAATTATTACGCGAATATAAGTTCCTTATATCACCCCGAGGGAACGCTATAGATACCCATAGACCTTATGAAGCTTTTCATCTTGGTATCATACCTGTTGTTCAAGATTCTGTTGCCATACGCTCCCTAGAAAAGACAGGGCTTCCATTTTGGATTGTAAAAGATTGGAGTGAGTTAGAAAATGTGAGCGAGGAGTATGTGTCTGAAAAGTATTCTGAACTTATGAGAAATGCAAATTTTGAAGCTATGCATATGGATTATTGGATTGCAAAAATAAGAGATAATCAAAAAGATTTTATAAATAGATGAAACCAGAATTATCAATCATTATTCCTTGTTATAATTGTAGTGACACACTTAAAGAGTCTGTGAGCTCTTGTTTTGTTCAAGGGTTAGATAATTTTGAAATAGTGATGGTTGATGATGGTTCAACTGATAACACTAAAGAGATTATGCAGAAACTTGCTGATGAACATAAAGAGATTAGACTCTTTTATCATAATAAAAATAAAGGGGGAGGGGCTACTAGAAATACAGCAGTAGAAAAGTCGGAAGGAGAAATTATTTTTTGTCTAGATAGTGATGATCTTTTACCACAAGGTTCTCTTTTAAAGATGCTTGCTTTTATAAAAGAAAAAAAATGTGACGGAGCCACTATACATCGATCAATAAAGTTTAATGGAAAAGATATTAATGATATCAATCACGTAGATGTTTCGCCTTTTATTGACAAAAGAATATCGTTATCAGCACTTTTATCCAAAGACGTAAGTTTTATCCCTGCCTATGTCAATTTTATGTATACAAAAAGTGCGTTTAATAAAATGGGAGGGTATCCAATTTCTCACGGTTATGATACTCAAGGATTTGCCTGGCGTTTTTTATGTGCAGGGTTAAGTGTGTATGTTTGCCCAAATGCGGAATACTTACATCGGGTAAACTTCAAAGAATCTTATTTCTTAAGGGAATATAATAATGGAAAAATGAATTACAACTGGAGAGATATTTTTTTAGAACATTATTATATTTTTAACAAAGAGACTCTCGATTTTATTTGTAGATTTGATTGTAGTGATTTCACCAGAAATCTTTTAGAGGAAATAAAAGATAGACCAAATGTTTTAAAAATAAATTATGAAGAGACTTTTGGAATGGTTCATAAACCTTTAAATATTAATTTACCAAAAAATATATACATTCCTAGAAATAGTTTAAAAGGATTTTATCTTAGAATTAAATATCGCCTTAAGAAAAAAGTAGTATTATCTATACAGAAAATAAACAAAATAGTAGCAAAAATATATCGCTATTCTTATTCATCTATAATTTTTTTGTTCGTGAGATGTGTAAATAAAAAAGATTTTGTAAAGGCATATTTTGAGATGAGAAAAAAATATCTAGATAACAAAGATGGATATGATTTCTCAGATTTTGTTTCTCCAGAGTGGTATAAAATTATGTTGGGTATAGAAGAGTTTTTTATAAACAATTTTACTTTTTCCTTTTTGAGACATTCTCTTATTAAAAGAACAATGTTTATGTATACATTTGATAAATGGAAAAATCTCCAGAAAAATCTTATTTCAGAATATTTCTCTAAAGAAAAGGCAAAGGATATTCTTCGGGAATATAATATCGGTAAGCCTCTTTTGAATGATGCTGAATATATTACATCAGGGAATAATATTCATCATTTATACCATTTTGTTAAATTTTTCAAAGAAACTAAGACTAATGAAAAGGATTTTGATACTATTATTGAAGTTGGTGGGGGGTATGGAAATATGGCAAAAATATATAAAGCCCTTAATAATAAGGTGACATATACTATTATAGACTTACCTGTCTTTTCTTATATACAAGCGATATATTTGAGTGTCATTTTTGGGGCAAAGTCTATTAATATAGTGGATGGGGAACAAGCTTGTATAAAAGATGGACTGATAAACTTAGTGCCTTTAAATAAAAATATTTTAGGGAAATTAAATACATTAGTTGGTTCAGTTGATCTATTTATAAGTACTTGGGCTTTATCAGAATCGAATGAAGCTATGCAAAATTATATAAAAGATGTTAATTATTTTGACGCGAAATATTTACTTCTTGCTTATCAAGAATCAAGTAGTGATTTTCATTTTGCTGAAGATGTGCAGAATATTACAGAAAGGTATACAAAAGTTTTTGATGAAGAGACAGAATATATTGAGAATAATTATTATCTTTTTTGTAAAAGAAATTAATATGAAAATTAAAAATCAGAATAAAATAAAAGAGAAGATAATTGGTAAATTGTTGAGTATAATTTATCATTTAGATAATAGTGGTAACAGTTTGTTTGCCGATAATGGTGAAGAAAATTTTATAAATCAATTTATAGACAGCACTAGATCGATAGCCCCTGTTATTTTTGATGTTGGAGCAAATGTCGGAACTTATTCAAAGCTTCTATCTGATAAGTTGAATGAAGCAGAATATTCTCTTCATATATTTGAGCCACAGAAAAGTTGTTTTATGGATTTGCAATTAAAGTTTAAAGATAATAAACAGACAATTTTGAACAATTTTGGTTTATCAAAGACCGAAGAATCCGCGGTAGTTTATAAGACTGAAAATAAAGGTGGTTTAACTTCTTTGTATAAAAGGAATCTTGATTTTCATAATTTGCAAATGAATATGGAAGAAACGATTGAATTGAGAAGAGCTAATAAATACATACAATCTAAAAATATAAAACATATTAATTTACTAAAGATAGATGTTGAAGGCTACGAATTAAATGTTTTAACTGGATTTGGGGAATATTTAAATGCAGATTTCATTGATTTTATTCAATTTGAATATGGTGGGGCAGATTTGGATTCTCACGTCAGTTTGCTAGACTTTTATAGTTTATTATTACCTCTTGGTTTTAAAATAGCTAAAATAATGCCGAAATATTTAGAAATACGAGATTATAATCCTAGATTAGATAATTTCGTGTATTCTAATTATATAGCTATAAGCCCAAAATTTATAAAAAATATATGAAAAATTTCTTGAAAAAATATCCAGCGGTTTTTACTTTCTTAAGAGGTATTTATAAATCTATATATAGAAATATTATTAAAAATAAAAGTATTTACTTTTTTTCAACCTCAACAAAACCCGTTAGCGATATTTATGGATTTGATAGAGGTAAACCACTAGATAGATATTATATAGAAAAGTTTCTTGATGAAAATAAGAAAAATATTCACGGAGTATGTCTTGAGTTGCTTAATAATGTGTATACAAAAAAGTATGGGGGGGATGATATAACTGAAAGTGTGGTTCTTGATATTGAAAAAGGAAATAAAAATGCAACTCTTATTTCTGATTTGAGAAATTTGACTGAAGTTGCAGATAATACATTTGATTGCATTATTTTGACTCAAGTTTTACAATTTATTGATGATGTTGATGCTGCTATTTCGGAATGTTATAGAACACTCAAATCTGGTGGAACATTACTAGTTACTATGCCATCAATAAGTCGAGTTGATTGTGCTTCTGGTGAAAAAGGGGATTATTGGAGATTCACTACCGCTTCCGCTCTTTTTTTGTTTGAGAAAAAAATAAAAAAAGAAAAGGTTTCTATAAACTCAAAAGGGAATGCGAGAGTGGGATTATATTTTTATGCGGGGCTTTCAGAAGAAGATACACCAAAAAAACTTTTTCACACTGATGATAGAAATTTTCCTCTTATAATAACTGTTAAAGCAACAAAATGATAAGATCACTTTTAAAAAAGATAAAACCGACATTAGTTAAATTACGTATTTTCAGCGTTTTATATTTTATTTATTTTTTTGTTGCTAAATTAAAAAATAGATTTTTAAATCGTATAAATAAAGTAACTAGGAAAACTGTCCCAGTGTTGTTGTATCATCGTGTTGATAAGGTATTAAATGATCCAATCAAATTAGTAGTTTCTCCGGAAACTTTTGAAGAACATATTAAATATATAAATAAAGTTTATGAACCTATTTCTTTAAGTGAGCTTGTAAATAGAATCAAAAATAAATCTTTAAAAGGAAATGAAGCCTGTGTTACTTTTGATGATGGATATAGAGATAATTTAATTAATGCTTTGCCAATTTTGGAAAAATATAATACTCCGGCGACAATTTTTATTACTACTTCCGAGATAGGCAAAAGAGCTTCTTTCGCTTGGGATATGAAATACAAAGAAGACGATAGGGCGATATTTTTATCTTTAGAGGAAATTAAAATTTTGGCAAATAATAAATTAATAGAAATAGGAGCTCATACACATAATCACGTAAGACTTTCAGATTTTTCAAAAGATAAACAATTATCAGAAATAGAAACAAGTAAAAAAATACTAGAGGATATTATTAACAAAAAAATATTACATTTTGCTTACCCCTTTGGTGGAAGATATGATTTTGACGACAATTCTAAATTTTTAATAAAAGAACTTGGTTTTATATCTGCTTATGAAAATACTGGATTGCTCGGAACTTCTTCATCGGACATTTTTTCTTTTCCAAGAATTAATATTAGAGGGTGTAATGTCGAGTCTTTGTCCAAACATTTGTACAACTAAGTTTTAGTTGTAATAGTCAGCAACTGGTTAGGATGTGTAATAAATGATAAAATTACTAAACTTGTAGGAATATACTAGATATTCCTTAAAAGCCTTTCTTTTATGGACCAAAATAACACACAATTTCCTGTACCAATATTGTTTGTTATCTTTAATCGCCCTGATACTACCAAGCAGGTTTTTGAAGTTATCAGGAAAATAAAGCCAACAAAGCTGTACATTGTTGCTGATGGTCCAAGATTAAATAAAAATGAAGAGAAAAATATATGTGAGGAAACAAGAAGAATAACAGAAAATATAGATTGGCAATGTGAAGTTGTCAGAAAATATTCTGATACAAATCTTGGTTGTAAGGTTAATATGTCTTATGGAATTAGTTGGTTTTTTAAAAATGAAGAACAGGGAATAATTTTAGAAGATGATTGTTTGCCAAATGAATCGTTTTTTGTTTTTTGTCAGGAACTATTAGAGAAATATAAAAATGTTGAGAAAGTAAAAATGATATCAGGAGATAATTTCCAATTTGGTAGAAAATACGGAAATGCTAGTTATTTTTTTTCAAATTTTCCAAATATCTGGGGTTGGGCAACTTGGAGGAGAGCGTGGAGGGAATATGATATGGATATGAAAACATATCCAGAGTTTAAGAAAAATAATAAAATTGAGACTATTTTTAATGATAAAAGAATTCAAAAATTTATGATAAGACTTTTTGATAATCTTTATGATAATAGAATGAATACTTGGGCTGGTCGTTGGGCTTATGCTATATATAATAATGACGGAGTGTCTATCGCTCCAAATGTAAATCTTGTTTCAAATATTGGTTTTGGGGAGAATTCTACTAATACGAAAAAAGAAAATAATATTTCAAATAATATTCCTACGGAATCGCTAGGGAATATTATTCATCCGGATTCAATAATTGTAAATGAAGAAGCTGATGATTTTTTATTTGAAAAAATATTTTATAAAACTTTTTTTGAAAAGATTATAAATAGAATTAATATGTATTTAAAAATATGAAAAACATAAGTCTATACAAAACCATACTTCCTACCCCAATATATTCATTTTTAAGAATGATTAAACGTAAGTGGTATGCTTTTGTGAGAAGGAATGGAGGAAAAGATTGGACTGATAAAATTATTATGGAAAGAGACAGAATATCTTCCGAAGAGCATTTGAGTAAAATAACTCACAAAGGTGATTTTGTTTATAGCGAAAAAGGTTTTCGTGTTTTTAACGGGCATCACAATATTTTTCTTGGATCTAATATTTATTTGGTGGACAGTTTGCTTAATGCTGGTGATACTGTTGGAAAGATAACTATTGATGATTATGTTTTTTTTGGAACAAATGTGAGTATATTAGCGAGAGCTCATAATTATAATGTTTTTAATCTTGATCGTCATCAGCAAATAACTGAAAAACCAATACATATTAAAGAGGGAGCTTGGATTGCTAGTGGTGCTATTGTTTTGGGTGGTGTGACAATAGGCAAACATAGTGTGGTTGGGGCTGGCGCTGTTGTTGCCAGTGATGTGGAAGATTATGCAATTGTTGCAGGAAATCCAGCAAAGTTCATAAGGTTTATAGAACATAAATAATATGAATAATTTAAATTCCCAAACGCAAGTTAAGAAATATTTCTCTAATAGAAATGTAGAAGAGAATTATATGTCTAATTATGTTATGCCTCTGTCTCTTAAATCTGTTTTACCAAAAGATAAAAATGTTTCTATTTTGGATATTGGTTGTGGATTTGGTTATATATTAAATATATTAAAATCTTTCGGCTATAATAATATTCAAGGAATTGATATTTCAGAAGAAGCAGTTTCTGTTTGTAAAAAAAATGGTTTAAATGTAGAACAAATAAGTTCTTTGGACGATTTTTTTACAACTAATAATAAAAAATTTGATTTTATTTTGATGACCCACGTTATAGAACATATTTCAAAAGATAAAATTATTGAGACTTTAAAACAAATAAAAAGTACGATGACAGAAAAAGGGGAGCTATATCTTTCTACTCCAAATGCACAGTCAAACACTGGTTCGTATTGGATGTTTGAAGATTTTACTCACACTACAATTTTTACATCGGGCAGTATTATTTATGTTTTGAAGTCAGCTGGTTTTGACGAGATTAATTTTGTTGATCCGCACGATTTAATGCGTCACGGTTTTCTAGCTCAAATGTTGAAGAAATTTTTATTAAGTTTGTATAAATTAAATAAAAAGTTTTGGAATAAAGTTACAGCTAGTTCTTATCATAAACCAAGTCCAGAAATATATGCTTTCGAAATAAAAGTTATTGCTAAATAAAATGTTACGTAGAATTATAAAAAATATCATAGATACAGCAATAGCGTTGGAATGTTTTTTTGTCCAATCTGAATCTCATTTTAAAAAAAGAGTACTTATTTTGCGTAAAGATACATTGGGGGATTATATTATTTTTTATCCTACACTTAAATGTTATAGAAAAGCCTATGAAGATGCAGAAATTACATTAGTTGTCTCTAAACTTTTCCAAAGTCTTAGACCTTTGCTTAAAGATTTTGAAAACATTATTTGGTATGACGCAAAAAAATTTAGTGATAATGTTTTTTATCGTAGAAGATTTTTAATTGATTTGAAAAAGAGAGGCTATGATATTGCTGTACAGCCAACTTTTTCAAGAGAAACTATGGGAGACTTTATGATGAAGCTTACCAAAGCTCTTGTGATTATTGGTGTAAATGGTGATTGTACTGCTTCGCTCGAAAGTGAAAAACTTAAAAATAATAGTATATATACAAAGCTTATTACTGTTCCAGAAGAAATAGTAACTGAAATAGATAAAAATGTGTATATAGCAGAAAAGATAATTGGACAAAAAGCTGATGTTTGTTTCCCGACCATAGATATTAATCTTTTCTCCGATAATGAAGCAAAAAAGATTATGGAAAAATACAAAATAATTCCAAAATCCTATGTTGTTATTGTTCCTGGATCTGGTACTACTTTTAAAATATGGCCGATTGAAAAATTTGCAAAAATAGCAGATTACTTTGTAGAAAAAGAAATCACACCAGTTTTTTGTGGAAGTAAAGGAGAAAAAAAGCTTATTCGTGATGTTCTGGGAAAAATGGATTTTAAAAATAAAGCCATAGATATTTCCGGAGAGACAGATTTGCCAACTATAATACATTTACTTAAACAATCTATTTTTTATTTTGGTAGTGACACGGGAATTACTCACTTGGCAGCAGCTATAGAGGTGCCAACTATTTGTGTGATTGGAGGAGGGCATTTCGGTAGATTTTTCCCTTACGGAAATCTTGAAAAGAATAGAATTGTTTTTGATAAAAATATGAAATGTAAAAATGATAATTGGGCTTGTTCCAAAAATTTAAAACTTGGAGAAAGTGCTCCGTGTGTGAAAAATATTAGAGTAGAAGATGTAGAGAAAGAAATTGATACTTTTTTAAAAACTCTTTGAAAAATGATTTAAGAAACTCAATAATAAAAAAGATTATTGAAAGAGAAAATCTAAGACCACTTAGTCGTGTAAAAAGATTGATAAAGGTACCTGTTCGTACTTTCTTTTATTATATTTTGGCTTTGATTGGACATATAAAACCATATAAGATTTCTTTTAAGACACTTTGGGGAAGCAAAATGATATCTTATCTTCCAGAAGGAAATACATTTTATTATTATGGATATTGTGAGGCTAATTTAACTAATTTTCTGCTTAGATTCTTGAAAGAGGGAGATATTGTTCTTGACGTCGGGGCCCACGTCGGATTTTATTCAATGTTGTCGTCATCTTTGATTGGAGAAAACGGACAAGTGCATAGTTTTGAACCAACTCCGTGGACATATGAGATTTTAAAAAAGAACACCAAAAAACTTTTAAATGTTACGTTAAATAATAATGCCGTGTCTGATACAAGAGAGCAGATTTCTTTTAAAGATTACGGTCCTGGTTATGGGGCTTATAATACAGCTCATAAAGATGGTTCTACTTTGAATAAAAAAGCTAAAACTGTTTATGTTCAAACTTTGACATTGGATAGTTATTGTAAAGAAAAAAATATAAAACCAGATTTTATCAAGCTCGATGCCGAAGGGTATGAATATGCTATTCTTAACGGTATGAAATATTTATTGGAAGACATTAGACCAATTGTAACTCTTGAAGTAGCTGGAGGAGAAGGGTGGTCAGATAATTGTAAAAAATCGATAGAGCTTCTCGTTAGTAAAAAATATAAGCCTTATGAAATGAGCATAGAAGGTTTTATTTCCCCACATATTGTCAAAGAGAATTATGAATATGACAATCTTCTTTTTATTCCAGAGGAGAAAAATATTATTTTATGATTGTAGTTAAATTAAAAGGTGGACTTGGGAATCAAATGTTTCAATATGCGACAGGGCTTTTTGTGGCTTTTAAAAATAATGAAGAATTAAAATTTGATGCGACAGGTTATGAAGATCCTCGGCATATGAATTCTGATACACCCAGAAAATACAGATTATTTCCATTCAATATTTCTGGCAGTGTTGCTTCTTTAGAAGAAGTAAAAAGATATAGAAATCGTTTCGGTATTTTTTCAAAAGCATTGAGATATTTTAATCAAAGAATTTTAAAGAAATATTATACAGATTACGATCCAAAGTTTTTTAAAAAAAATCATAAATATATAGAAGGGTATTTTCAGTCGGAGAAAAACTTTTTACCTATTGCAAATAAAATTCGTAAAGAGTTTACTTTGAAAAAAGAATTTGAATCTGAGGATTTTATATTAGAGAAAAATAAAATTGATAAAATTAAAAGTGTATCAATACATATTAGACGAGGGGATTATGTTAATGATAAAGCGACCAACAATTATTTTGGGGTATATTCTAAAGAATATTATGAAAAAGCGATTGTTTTGATGAATGCAAAAATAGAATCACCCATTTTTTATTTTTTTTCTGATGATATAGAATGGGTTAAAAAGGAATTTGGTGAACAAAATAATTTTAATTATATTTCAAATGGAGAATTTAAAGATTATGAGGAATTGATGTTAATGGCAACTTGTGCGAATAATATTATCGCTAACTCATCTTTTAGTTGGTGGGGAGCTTGGCTTAATCAAAATCCAAATAAAATAGTAATTGCTCCAAAAAAATGGGTAAATAGAGAGCCTGACCCACATTTTAATGTAATTCCGGACGATTGGGTGAGGATTTAGGCATTAGTTGCTACTTTTGATACACTAAAGGCATATTATTTAATAGAGTAAATTAAGTATGCAAAATATTATCAAAAAAATTGTATTGGTGTGTTTAGTTATTATTCCGTTTCTAGCTCTTTATGTTGCTGATGGTGGAACATTTGATGTTCTGGCACACGGGACAGCGGGGCTTTATTTTCCATTTATTACAGGTAAAAATCTTCTATTTCGTATTCTTGTAGAAATTGCTTTTGCTGGATGGATCATTCTTGCACTTCACGATGCAAAATATCGCATCAAGATAAAGAAATCCCCGCTTACGATTGCATTTGCGATATTTATGGCCGTTCTTTTGGTTGCTGATATTTTCGGAGTCGATACTCAAAAAAGTATATGGAGTAATTTTGAAAGAATGGAAGGTTTTGTCGGACATATTCATTTCTTTGCTTATTTTGTGGTTTTGACTGCAATGATATCTACGGCAGGAGAATGGAAAAATATGCTTAAAGCATTTGTTGTTGCAAACGTTGCTGTCCTTGTTTATGCTTATGGACAATTGTTTGGGGCAAGTGGTTATATATTTTCTGAGAAGTTTCCAGCAATGGCTTCGTGGTTTGCTGCACGTTTTCCAATTCATATGAGTGAAAATAGATTGGATGCAACAATTGGTAATTCTGCATACTTTGCGATTTTCTGTCTTTTCTCTGCTTGTATTGCTGGTCTTCTTTGGTCACAAACAAAGACACCGAAGAAAGCTTGGTGGTATCCGACACTTATCGTTCTTAACTTAATTGCATTATTTTACTCTGGTACTCGTGGCACAATGATTGGTTTGGTTGGTGGCATTGTTGTTGCTCTTGGTCTTATCGCTTGGCACGAGAGAGGTCACGCACGAAAGGTTTTTGTTGCTACATTAGTGGCTATGATTATTGCAATTGGGTCAATATTTGCATTTAAGAATAGTAACTTTGTACAATCGTCTCCAACTTTAGCTCGTCTTGCACATATCTCTATCAGTGATGGGACTACGTCGAGTCGTATTTATATTTGGAAACTTAGTTATAGTGCTTGGCTCGAGCGACCGATAATTGGTTATGGACAAGATAATTTTAGTTATGTATTTGCTCGTAAATATAATGCAGAGAAATTTTGGGGACTTGAAGCTTGGTATGACAGATCTCACGATGTATTTTTTGATTGGTTGATTGCTGATGGTATTGTCGGCCTTGTTTCTTATTTGTCATTGTATGTAGTTGCTCTATGGCTTATGTGGAGAAAGAAAAATGATATGCCTATGAGAGAAAGAGCTATCATAACGGGGACACTTGCTGGATATTTTGTCCACAATATATTCGTGTTTGATAATCTCACTAGTTATATACTTTTCTTTGCCCTTCTAGCATATATAGTTGTTCGCACGCAAGGAGATAACGATGTACATCACGGAAATGCTTTGGTAAAAGATGATAACTTGAAGTTTTTGTGGATGCCAATTGTTGGTATTGTTCTTGTTGGTACTTTGTATTATGTTAATTATAGACCTTGGCTTGTGAACACTCTTCTTATTCGTGGTATGAGTGCTAATCAACTTTTACAAACTATGCCGTTTGTAGATGTTGTAAAGCTTCAACAAGAATCTTTCACCAAAGCTATTGCTCTTAACACATTAGGTAGTCAAGAGACTCGTGAACAGTTTCTTCAAATGGCTGTACGTTTAACACAAGTAAAGATTCCAGACGCAACACCACAAAAAGATAAGCAAGTTATTGTAAATACAGTCAGTAGTTTTGTTCAAGCTGCAAAAGATGATGTGACTGCATCATTCCCTGCAAACAAGGAGGATGTTCGTATGCTTTCTGTTTATGGAATGTTTTATAACGGGATAAATGATCCAGCATCTGGTGAACAAATGCTTACACTTGCTCACACTCTCGCACCAACGAAGCAATTAATTTCTTTTGATTTAATTCGTTCTTATTTATTGGAAAAGAAATATCCACAAGCTTATGCATTAGGGCGTGAGACCTATGATTTGGCTCCAAAGTATCCAGATGCCAAGAAATGGTATTTGATGACTGCGGTTTATGCTAACGCTTACAAAGAGGCACGAGCATATATTATTTCAAATGGAGGAACAGTACCATTTGATGCTGATGTTCTAAATGCAGCCGTGACAGCAAGACAAATTTCTCTTGCCATTGAGATTCTTCAAGAAGTAAAAAGAACAAATCCAGAATATGCATCTCAGGTTGATGCTTATATAAAAGAGATTCTTGCTCCGACAAAGAAGTAGTAGTACACTCTAATATGTGAGCGCCTATTGGTATGCTTACAAGATAAATGAATGCCTGCGCAAATGGTCATCGAAAGATGGCCATTTACGTTTTCAGTCAAAAATCAGCCCATCTACTTTGTCGCTACAAGATTTTTTTCGGTCAAAGTAGGCCTACTACATTTTCCTCAAAAAATCTTTAAGCTCCTCGTATCTAGACTAATTTTTGACTGAAAACAAAAAATATAAGGAAGGGCTTGTATTTTTACTTGAAACTACAAACTATAACCTGTACACTATTTAAGTGGACGTCACTCGCAAGTCATTGCGGTGGGCGACCGCGCTCACATAAGGCATTTATCTTTAGGAGCATGCCACGCTCACCACAATGGGGTGCGAGGCAGAAGAAAAGCGCGACCTTCGGTCGCGCTTTTCTTCTGCCAATTTTGTTTGTTTTAACTATTTTCAATACTCCACGATCCATTGGCCTTTAATTTAGTTCTCGGTTTTACATCAAATGCAATATGAAGTAGTCCAGCGGCCGCAATCATAAGTCCATTATCTGCTGAAAGATTTTTGGCTGGCAATAAAAGAGCGAAGCCTTCAGTTTCGGATAATTCTTTCATCGCGGATCTTATATGTGTATTTGCACTCACTCCTCCACCGACAATAACTGTTTCTGCTCTAGTTTCATAAACAGCTTGTTTTACTTTTGCTACCAAAACATCAGTGATTGAATTTTCAAATTCAAGGGCAAGCATTTTTTTGGTGATATCATTTAGTGGTGATTTTTTATTTACACGTGTCAGCACAGCAGTCTTTAATCCACTACAAGAAAAATTTAAATCTCCACTGTGTAACATTGGTCGTGGTAGACGTAAATCATCATCAACTATTAAATTTTCTTTGCGTGCTAATTCTGCGAGTCGCGAAATTTCTGGTCCGCCAGGATAGGGGATGCCAAGCATACGTGCTGATTTATCAAAGGCTTCTCCAACGGCATCGTCTTTTGTTTTACCAATAATTTTATATGAACGAAGTTTTGGAATACGAACAATTTCTGTATGTCCTCCAGAAATCAAAAGTGCACAAGCGGGGAATGATATGTCAGGTATTTCGTAAACACCTTCATTATGAAATAGAGTACTAGCAATAATATGTCCCTCCATATGATTTATAGGGTAAATAGGGATATCCCACACTGTATTTAAGGCCAATGCCCCGTTAATACCCACCCAAAGGGCAGGTTCTAGCCCTGGGCCCTCGGTAACAGCGATAGCATCTATATTTGGCTTCTGTACCCCTTCAAACAGCACTTTCATCGCAGAGAGCATTTCTGGCTCTCTTTCAAGTAAGACCTCTAATTTCTTTCTTTCGGCGCTTGGTAAATGATAAGTATTTGTTCTTTCAACAAGTAAGTCCGCTTCTTCTAAACATTCAGCGATTAATTGAGTGAGAGCTTTTGCGTGTTCACGTTTTGCAAGTGCTGGAAATACTCCACCATATTGTTTATGTAAATCTATTTGTGAAAGTACTTTATGTGAAAGTACTTCGAAGCGAACACGATTACCACGCACACGTTTTACGATGGATACAGCAGTTTCGTCACACGAAGTTTCAATAGCAAGAAGAATCATAATACACACAGTATAACAGACTAGTTTGTTGGCAAAAGATTTAGAATATTTTGGACTAATCCCTGTGTTTCATAATTTCCAACAGTGAGCCACGTCGGAAGTCCAAGCACACATAATCCATTTGTATCTTTTGCAAGAGTCATACCACCAGAATTTCCATTATCAATTTTTGCGGACACGAAATAATTTGCTTCACCTTTTTGGGAAGTATCATAACCAGAAATAATACCATTTGTTACGGCGCGATAAATTACGTTCACGGTACCAAGAGTATCTATATCTAATGTGGTATTTCTTTTGGCATAAGCAGGGAAGCCGATAATAACAACTGGTGTACCAACGGGCATAAGCGTCGTACAAGCGCGTACTTTTCCAAGTGAATAATTATAATTAGCAATAGGAACACTTTTTGAATAAATAGAATCTCCGATAGTTAGAATTGCTTCATCGGTGTCTTTATTAAATGTGTAATAGGTATCTTTGATACTAAATATACCAATAGTTTCGTTTGCAGTATTTGTAATTGACACTACGCATTTATCGGAACCTTTTATAACGTGGTAATTTGTCATAACTGCATAAGGAATATTTTTGAAAGTCCAAAGTGTACCACTGCCACTGGAAATATTTGTTGGTGTAGAACACAAAACTTGTACGACACTTGTTAAATATGGAGCGAGATCGCTCGAAGAAATTGTAATATTTTTTGGATCTTTTGCTTGATTATTTATAACTTGTGTGAGGTTTTTTATTTCTGCATTTGTTTTCTCGGCATCGCTTTTAGTTTTTATCAATTCTGTATTTGCTTGATTGAGAGCTGATTGTTGTAATGTTATTAAATCTCGCGATTTTTGTTCCTTGTCTTGATTTTCTATAATTGTTTTTTGAGTAGTGGTTATATTTTTGTATAAACGATATCCGACATAACTCATACCGAGCAAAAACAAAGAAATAAGTATCAGACTTATACTAAGTATTTTCCATATTAATTTTACAGTGATACGTATACGCATAGGGTTGTGAGTCGCTTTAATATCATATAGTATATCATTATGAAACTTGTCATAATAAGTGTCGGAAAAGATAAAGATGAAACAACAGAAGATGTGATGCATTATTTTCAGGCACGTATTTTGAGGTATCTTCCATTGGAATGGTTGTTTATTCCTCACGAAAATAGTAAAGAAAAAGAAGGAGAGAAAATTATCTCTTTTCTTAAAAAAGAAGACTATGTCGTTCTTCTGGATGAAAAGGGAAAAGATATAAAAAGTGAAGCATTGGCGGAGTTAATAGAAAATCGTATGGTTGATTCTGTTCGTCGTATGGTATTTGTTATTGGTGGGGCCTATGGTGTATCCAAAAAAGTAGAGGAGAGAGCAAATTATATTTGGAAACTTTCCAGCTTGGTTTTTCCTCATATGTTGGTGCGAATTATACTTCTCGAACAAATTTATCGTGCGATGACAATAATAAAAGGAGAGAAATATCATCACGAATAAAGTGATATAATATAACTTTATGAAAACGAATTATCATACTTTATATATAAACGATATGCGTTGTGCTTCGTGTGCAATTTTTATTGAGGATTTACTCAACAAACAAGACGGTATTAAAAATGTAAAAGTTAATTTCAAAAATCATACAGTAGATTTATTTTCTGATACGGGAAAAAGCAGAGAAGAGATTGCTACTTTTTTGTCTCCTATTGTTGCGCCACATAGATATACAATTTCATTTGAGAAAATAATTTTAGAGAAAAAAGTGGATGATGTTATTTGGAAAGCGTTACCTATTGGTTTGGTATTTTTGACTTTGTTTTTTGTTTTGCAAAAATCGGGCGTTCTTAATTTTGGTATTGGGGGAGTGGCGACACCAACCACTAGTTTTATTGTGGGTGTTATAGCTTCACTTTCAAGTTGCCTCGCTATTGTTGGTGGACTTGTGCTTTCACTTTCTGCCGAGATTACAAAGGATGATAGTAAAAACAAAAAGCCACTCGTGCTTTTCCACGCTGGAAGATTGATTGGTTTTGCATTACTCGGTGGAGCGTTGGGATTGCTCGGTCAAGCAATTGGAATTAATTTTATTTTTTCTTCGATACTTGGACTTGTTGCGGCACTGGTGATGATTATGCTTGGATTAAATTTGGTTGGCATTTTCAAAAAAGGAAAACTTACTTTACCAAGTGGAATATTTTCTTTTTTTAGAAAAGTAGAACATCAAACTTTTGCTCCAATTATTATCGGTTTAGGAACTTTTTTCTTGCCTTGCGGGTTCACACAGTCGATGCAAGTGGCGGCACTTTCTAGTGGTTCATTTATGAGCGGTATGTTAATTATGTTTTCTTTTGCGCTCGGAACATTTCCAATGCTCGCTCTTATTTCATTTGGATCGGCATCATTCGCTCATTCCAAATATGCACCACTATTCTTTAAATCTGCAGGAGTTATAGTTATTGGACTAGGTATATTTGCTTTGCTTGCAGGACTCGCGGGAATTGGTATTATAAATCCACTATTTAGTATTTAATTTATGAGTAAAAATATTTCAATCATTCTTGCAGTTATTATTATCGTCGGTACGGGATATTTTGTTCTCGGTGGTTCGTCATCAAATACAAATGGAAATCAGATTGTTGTTTCTGAAAATAATAATGAAATAAAAGATGGTGTTCAATATGTGAATATCACTGCGCGTGGTGGATATACTCCACGAACATCAATCGCAAAGGCTGGCATACCAACTAAACTTGTTATGAAAACAAATGGTACTTATGATTGTTCGGCCGCACTTGCTATTCGTTCTATCGGTTATAGACAAATGTTACCACCAAATGGTGAGACAATTATTGATGTTGGAACATTAAAAGCAGGGGATGTTATTCAAGGGGTTTGTGCGATGGGTATGTATAGTTTTGTGGTGAAGTTTGGTTAGTTTACTTGATTTAATGGGTGTAAATTGTTAGTATCCAAAGCAGTAAATTGCTTTGTTCTTTGTGATTGTGTACATCAAACAAAGGACAGCCTGGTCAATCTTAAGGAGGGAATAATAATGATTCAAGAATCAAGAGATTTGGTGGTGGCGCTTAATTTGTATATTTTGCAAACCATCGCTCAAGTTGCCAAAGAGGAAATTGCACAAGCGATGATTCGTTTTGGTGTCAGTCAGACAATTGCCGAAGAACTTTCTCTGATGAATGTAGCCGAGATTTTTGAAATTTCAAGAGCTCCAACTTTTTTGTTTAGGATTGATCAAAGTGGCTTGGTGAGCGCTTTGAAAGACAGACGAAAAGGTACGGAATATGAAGGCATACACAACGCAATCATTAATATGGCGGCCTTGATAAAGTTGAAGGAGACTGAAGATGTTTAACACTCCTTCTCAACAAGCTTTTGAAACGGCTATGGCTATTAGATTGATACAACTTCGAGCTCGTTTGCAAGTGCTTGAAGAAGAGTTTAATCTTTCGCGGGAAATTTTGATTCAGTTGTATAAAGAGGTGTTGGGAGAATCTCCACCAAAGGGGATGTTGCCATTTTCGGAAGATTGGTATTCGACGTGGCAACCGAATATTCATTCATCACTCTTTATGGGGTATTATCAAATTTTCAGTAAATACACTGAGCTGTCTCCTCTTGAACTTTTGATTAAGTCCTATGAGATGTATTTGGAGGAGGTTTCTCGTCATTGTAACTATGACAAAAATCATCCTTTCTTTTCCATCACTAGGGCTTGGATGATGTTGAAGATGATGAAATACAATCATCCGATGTTAAGAATGACAAGATGTAACGAGTGTCAGGGAAATTTTGTTACCCGAGCTGATGATTCCTTGGGATTCCATAAAAACTTTGTGTGTGGGCTGTGTAATATGCCAGCTAGGGCTGGGAAAACCAAAGTCCAACAATAATAGTCAGATTCATCTGAAGGGGTGCGAGCAGTCGCAGCCCTTTTGTTTTGCTTATTATTTATGGTAGATTACTCCTTGAAGCCCAGCTGTTTCGGGTATTAAATTGACAAAAATAGGGAGAAGATAAATGGCTAAATTGGCTAAGAAAGTAGCATTTGTTCAAGAAGAGAGTGAAGCTCCAGTCACTCTTCTGTTGGCGATGGACAAGGTCTTGCCCGATAAACATCAATCAAGGATAGATTTTGAAGAAGAGGCCATCACTGAGTTAAGTGTTTCCATTGCCAAAATAGGCCAAGAGCAAGCCATCCTCGTTAATCCAGCCAAAGGAAGACCTGGTTTTTATTATATTTTTTTTGGTGAATCCAGGTGGAGGGCTTGCAAGAAAAACGGTGCCAAAATGATTCTTTGTACAGTCCTCAAAGAAGAGTATGACGGCCAGCTTGATCCGTTACGCGTACTTAGGCAATCTGCCGAAAATATGTGTCGGAGAGGTCACAAACATTTTGAATTGGTTAGAGTGATGTCTCTTCTTTTACAACATCAGGAGAAAATAAATCCAAAAGGATTCATTGGCAGAAGTGTTGATATGTTTGCAGAAACAAATGGCAAGTCTGAGCAATGGGCTAATCCTTACAAGACATTAACCAATCTGCATCCAGACTTATTGAAGTTGATAGACCAAAAAGGGAGTGGTCTGACATTTTTAATGGGAGTGGAACTTGCCAGAAATGCGCAAAATGAACAGAAGATTGTTTTGGAAGAGGCTATCAAGATGAATAATGGGGGCTCTCCTGCTATGTTGCAGAGAGCAATCAGTATTGTTTCTCGTCGTTACAGAATAGCCAGTGGCAAACACGTTCGTTCAAGGCCTAGTGAACGCCGAGATGAGTACTTTAATTTCTTCAAGAAGTTGACTGCTGCCACCAATCAAGTATCTGGCAATTTGACCGAAGAAGAGTTTGCAAAGTTCGAGATGGATTGTCTCTCGTATGGTTTGGGTGATAGAGCTCCGGCTTTATTGTCACAAGCCAAACAAGTTGTTGAATTTTTGCAGATCAGAATTGATGCACTGAAAGCATTTATTGCGAAGAAAAAATAATGTTCTTTTGATTTATGTAAAAATTTTTTATGGAACCAGCTTGGAAGGGCTGGTTTTTGTTTTGGTGTCGGTAGGGATAGAGGAGTCGGTCACAAAAATTACAGGAGATTCGGCTACAAATAAATTTTTGTCGTCACAAAAATTTTTCGCAGCCCGCCCCTCGCGGTTTTGCTTGCTAGCAAAACATCGCTGCGGCCCTTCGAATCCTCGCGAAAGACACGCAGGTGTCTTTCTTATCGTCCACAAAAATTTCACTACGTTTATTTTTTGGTGGGCGATAGAGGATTCGAACCTCTGACATCCACAACGTCAATGTGGCGCTCTACCAACTGAGCTAACCGCCCTTACAAATAGATTATATATTACTTTCTTTAATTTTGAAAAAGTGTAGAAATGTGTTATAGTATTTAACTAATTGGCCCCATCGTCTATCGGTTAGGACATCGGCTTTTCATGCCGGTAAGCGGAGTTCGACTCTCCGTGGGGTCACAGGTACAAAAATGAGCTCAAGCAAAATTGTTTGAGCCATTTTTGTTCTGTGACCCCAAGAAAGCCAACTGCTTGGCTTTCGTCGGAGAGTCGAATAGGGGTCGCGAAACTAATTATGACGAACAAAGTGAGGAATTAGTTTTGTGACCGACTCTCCGTGGTTTTTAAAACCCTAAAGATTCATTTACTACGATTACGTATACTTTACGACCCATCGCTGAATTTTCTTTGCGGAGAATGAGAGTTTTTGAATGCTGGGTTCCAAATCCATAAACTTTCTTCATACGTACATCTTCAAGCGGGATTATATATTTCTCTATTCGTGCGAAAGCTTCGTCTATTGTTGGTGTTATTTTCTGAGCACCAGCTACGAGCACTATATTTTGTGAAGTGAATGCAAGGTGAGGTAACTGGCTTCCACTATTTGAAGCAAATACAATTTCTCCGGTTTCAGTCAGAGCGTGCACACTTCCAAGATAAAAATCTGAATTGATTGCGTTGTGGCGGAGTTGTGTCTGCTTTGCGGGATCGCTTTCGGCAAGAATTGCATTGTGGAGATTGTTCCACTGGTGGTCACCACTTTTTAGAAGGTCAATATACCCTATTTCACTTAATGTTTCAGACGCACCATTCATAACAGAAGCTCCAGCGGGGATTAGTTCTTTTATTTTCAAAAGAGCTTCCTCCTTTGTGTTCACTTGAATTGGTTCAAAGTTATTCTTTTTTAGATTTTTAAAAGTTTCATTTATAGATTCTTGGGTTGCAATCGTTTTAAAGTCCATATTTATTTTTTTAACATTTGTAATTATTTTAGTATAACTAATATGCTTTACTTTGTAAAGTACATTTATAGTGGTATAATATATATATGTCAGCAAAAGATATTATTTGCCCAGTAACCAAAGTTGCCAAACTTCTTTCTGATACTTGGACAATGTTAATTATGCATTTCTTAATTGAAGGCCCAAGACGCTTTTGTGAATTAGAGAGAACGCTAGAAGGTATTTCCACGCGCACGCTTACTCTGAAGTTAAACAAACTTATAGAAGAAGGTATGGTTAAAAAGACAAAAGATAATCTTTATAGTGTAACTAAAAAGGGAAAAGGACTTAGTCTTATAGAAGATGCAATGAAGAAATACCAAAAGCTATATTTATAATTTTAGATCCTAAACCCCCCGCAACACAGTTATCTTCGCTCCAATCGAATTTAATCTCTCCGCTATATCCGCATAACCACGCTTTATAGAATACACATTTCGAAGCATTGATGTGCCTTCGGCTGCGAGCATCGCAATCAAAATAATCGCTGTTGGACGAAGCGCAGGAGGGGAGACGATTTGTGTACCACGTAATTTTTTCACACCTGTTACAAGCGCGCGATGTGGATCAAGCAATTTAATATCAGCACCAAGACGGTTTAATTCTGTAAAATAAATCGCGCGATTTTCCCAAGTCCAATCGTGAATGAGAGTTTGTCCTTCTGCGAAACAACAAATTGGCACGAAAAAAGGAAGGTTATCATTATTTATCCCTGGATATGGTTGAGTGTGAATCTTGTCGTGAGGTGCGACGAGTTTGGATGGTTGTATGGTGATGTCTACAAGTTTGGTACGTAAATTATTGGAGAGATAGATTTTACTTTTGGTAAATTTTAATCCCATATGTTTTAATTTTTCTAATTCTAATTC
The DNA here is from genome assembly GCA_023267555.1 of bacterium. Classification (GTDB taxonomy): domain Bacteria; phylum Patescibacteriota; class Minisyncoccia; order Phycocordibacterales; family UBA5272; genus UBA11704. Next base: position 1,943 of record JAHFMZ010000005.1, on the reverse strand, counting down.
TAGAAAATCAATCGGACATCTGGTGATAGTGAGACGAGAGTGTGTGACAATCGCAGCTGAAAGGAAGAACATACTTTCGATTGGGTCTTCGCTGTTGTAATGTTCAATATTTTCATTAATAATTTCTTTTCCGTGCACAGTGAGAGTGCTGGTACCTATGCCATCAATTTTTATTCCCATTTTTTCAAGCAAAAAACATACATCCTGTACTTGATAATTCGGTGGGGCACATTTGATGACAGTTTTTCCATTTATTTTGGCAGCCGCGATGAGGGCGGTGATGGCACCGGTGTCTGATGATTCATATAAAATAAATTCGGCAGGTTTTAATTTTTTATAGGAAATAATATAGCAGTTTTCTTTGGTTTCTATATGTACACCGATATGTTCAAGGGCATATTTATGTGATGCGACAGTGCGTTCTCCCATTTTGCAACCACCAGAGTGGGGGAGAGAAAATTTGTTACTAAAATGAATGAAGGCTCCAGCAAAAGTGAAAGAGCGAATTTTTTCTGCAACTTCTTTGTTTATTTTTGAAAAGGTTAATTTTTTCGGTGGAGTGATTTCAAGAGCAGTATCATTGTGAGTCCAACGAATTTTGACACCGAGACTTTCTAGAAGTTCTTTATAACGTTTTACTTCTTCAATATGAGGAATATTACGAAGAGTTGTCGTACCTTGATTGATAATTGCGGCGACCATTATATTTACAGCGCCGTTTTTTGAGGTGTTGGTTTCTATTTTGCCAGATAATTTGTGCCCACCTTCTATTTTGAAATCTAAAGTATTTGTGAGAGAAAGAATTGGTCGACCCAAGGCCTCGCTTATTTTTGAAAGTTGGTCGACAGTTACATTTTGTTTGCCAGACTCGATACGTGCTACGGCGCTTTGAGTTGTTTTCAAAGCTTTGGCGAAATCTCCTTGAGTGAGGCCACGTTCTTCGCGGGTTTTCTTGATAAAGTTTGCGACTTTAGTCATTTCTTCTTGTTGTTTCATTTTATAATTATAGCATATACGCTATGTTATGTGTGGATAATTTAATTGTGCTATAATCGCCTTTACAAGGAAATGTGGCTGAGTGGTTTAAGGCACTTGTTTCGAAAACAAGCGACGGAGCAATCCGTCCGTTGGTTCAAATCCAACCATTTCCGCAAAATAATGAGCTTGCGAATATATTTTGTGAGAAATGAGAAAGCAAACTGCTTTGCTTTTGTGTTGATTTGAATAGGGGTCGCGAGGTCTTCTGTTTTGAGTACTCACAAAACTAGACCTCGTGACCAAATCCAACCATTTCCGCATAGATTGTTGTATACTTATTTGATGCGTAGGTATAAATATACTATTATTTTGGTTTTAACATTCATAGCAGCTTTTGCTATTGGTAGATTAACTATTTTTTCTAATTTAGTTGAGACAGCGTCTCAAACAAATAAAGTATTATATACCTTTATAACTGGTATGCTTTATTCGTTTTCATTTACGGCTGGACTAGCAGTGCTTATGTTTTCAAAGATTACAGTCGGGGTGGGGCAACTTATTTTCCTCGCTCTTTTGGCTGCTTTTGGTGGATTGCTGGCTGATTTATTAATTTTTCGTTTTATCAAAGATGTTTTGCTACACGAATTGGGACATCACGCACAAGCATTGTTGGAGAAAGCAACAAAGGCAAAGGTTACAAAAATTTTGCTCGCAATTTTTGGTGCGATGATTGTCGCTTCTCCATTCCCAGATGAAATAGGTTTGACTTTTATGGGTATATCAAAGATAAAGTTTTGGGAATTTGTGGTGCTTACTTATACGATTGATGTTATTGGATCTTTTATTATTATTACTGCTGTAGCGAGGTTGGTCTAGGCGTGTAGGTGTAAGTAAATATCTTCAACAGCTTTTACAGCATCCCCACTAGCTATATTATTTTGATGATAAAGTCCGTCAGTACAATC
>JAHFMZ010000004.1 GCA_023267555.1 bacterium | reverse complement strand
TTGCTATCTCTTACTCCAGGTTGGTGCCTTACGAGCTTTTTTAAGACCAAATTTCTTTCTTTCCACCTGTCTTGAATCTCTTTTCAAGAATCCAAGCTTCTTTAATTTATTCTTTAACTCTTCATCACGCATCACAAGCGTACGAGAAATACCGTGACGAACAGCTTCGGCTTGAGCGTGTATTCCTCCGCCTAACACGTGAACAGATACTGCAAACTTTTCCCCTACTTCTGATTTTGAAATCGCTTCTTGCGCAATCATTTGAAGTTCTTCTGTTACGAAATACTCTTTTACATCTTTATCATTCACAACAAAAGATGTTTTTGCTGCTGGAGTAATACGAACACGAGCAGTTGCGGTTTTTCTGCGTCCCACGGCTTCTATATAACGGTTTTTTGTATCGGCTGACATAGTTTTTTGATTAAATTAGTGATTATTATTTCTGCCGAAGGCAGACCAGCCTCTGGCTGGAAAATTATTATTCCTCAATAGTGAGATTCTTCATACGAATATCCTGCAACTTGTTCTTTGGAAGCATACCACGTACTGCGTGTGTTAGAAGTTCTGTATAACCCTTCTTTTCTACAACATAAGAAAGTGGCATCTCTTTTAATCCTCCAGGAAAACCTGAATATGATTTATGAACACTTTCTTTCATTTTATTTCCTGTAACTTTTATCTTACGAGCGTTCGTAACTTTGACTGTCACATCCGAAACACGATTTTTTACAAAATGAATACTATTCTTGGCATTAAGAAGAGCCGCGACTTCTGAAGCGAGTCTTCCCAAAACTTTATCTGTGGCGTCAATTGTGTAGTTCATAGTAGTTAATTATACGAATTCGATAATAGCTTTTAAAGCACCATCAGCGAGACGTGCAGGAAGTTTTAAGATACGTGTGTATCCACCTGTAACCGATTTGTATTTTGGAGCATATTCTGAAAACAATTTTGTTGTTTCTGGGGCTTGATTCATTATACGAGACATTACAAGACGACGATGTGATACTGTATCTTCTTTTGCAAGAGTTACAAGTTTTTCAACGTGAGGACGAATTTCTTTTGCACGAGCAAGAGTGGTCTCGATGCGTCCATTGCGAATAAGATTCACAAGAAGTCCACGCACAAAAGCTTTGCGTTGATTTTTTTCTCTTCCGAATTTTCTGAATGCTTTATGATGTTTCATACGTCTGTTGGTTCTATACTATATCACGCTCTTTGATTACTTACTAGCGTAAATTACACTTTTAGTGAGAGATTTAAGTCTAATAAAGCTTTTTTAATTTCTGTAATTCCTTTTTCGCCAAGTCCGTCAATAGCTAAAAGATCTTCTTCTGATTTTCTTGCAAGTCCACCAGCTGTACGAATAGATGCCGAAACAAGTGCATTTTCGGTACGAGTAGAAAGTCCCAGATCTTCAATTTTTACTTTTGTAGCATCTGTTGTATCTAATGAATCAGATGAATCTTCTACTGGAGCAGAAACTACTTCTTTTGGAACATCTACAACGTGTTCACGAAAACCGACAACGGCTTGAAGTTGTGTAATCATTGTGTGAATAGCATCTTCGAGTGCTTCGTGAGGAGAAATTGAACCATCTGTTTCGATAGCAATACGAAGACGATTGTGGTCTGTACGATCACCAACACGCATATTTTCAACTTCGTAACTAGCACGACGGATAGGAGTAAAAGAAGCATCAAGAGCTATTGTTCCGATGTCTGCCTTTTCTTTTTGTAAAACTTCACGAGGAATATAACCAAGACCTTTTTCAACTGTTATTTCAACAGCGATGTCTACATCTTTTGCAGTTGATTCACAAATGTATTGATCTTTGTTTAAAATTTCGAGCTGTGTTGGAAGTGTAATATCTTTTGCCGTGACAGATTTTGCACCCTTGATATGAAGAGTTGCTTTTTGAGCATCATCACCGTGTAACTTAAAACGAGTTTTCTTGAGATTAAGAATAATAGCGATAACATCTTCTTTGATACCATCGATAGCTGAGAATTCGTGCTTTACACCATCAATAGAAAGAGAGGTAATAGCAGCTCCGGGAATAGATGAAAGAATAATACGACGAAGTGAGTTACCAAGCGTATGTCCGTATCCTGGGTAAAGTCCATCTATTTCATACACACCTGAGGTAGCGTCCTCTTTAACAATTTTTGGCTTTGAAGGCAAGATAATAGAATGTGAAGACATATGCAAATTAGGTCTTAATTATTAGTTAAATATACTTAGGAAACACGAAAAACGAAATTGCTACACTGTTATAATAAGTAAAGTTCCCCTATTCTAACCCGAAATTGCAAAATATGCAAGTCTGTGTTAGTGGAAAACTTTCCTATTAAAACTCTGCTAACGTGAGTAATACTCAAGAACTTTCTGAGTATCAAACATCGGCTCAACTTCACGCACAACCCCCACAACTTTTGCTTCTAATTTTTGTGGATCAACAGTAACCACGTGACTTGGAGTCATCCCCATTAATTTCTCTGCAAGCCCCGTAAAGACGAGTGCCTTCTTGCTACCCTCACGGATAGAGATGACATCACCCACTTTGACTTGATAAGAAGCAACATCTATACGGCGTCCATTCACTAGAATATGCCCGTGTGAGACCAATTGACGTGCAAGAGCACGAGTATTCGCAAAACCGATACGAAATACGATGTTGTCCAAACGTGCTTCTAATTGACGAGCAAGCTTCAAAGCTGGAGTCACAGCTCCTTCACCCGTTTCGTGTGATGATGTCGCTTTTTTTACATATGCAGAAAATTGCTTTTCCATAAGTCCATAAGTAATACGCATTTTTTGTTTTGCACGAAGTTGTTCTCCATATTCTGAAGAGTTTGAACGATGCTTACGTTCACTATCTAGTTTTCCAGGAGCATAAGGACGCTTTTTATAAGCACACTTTTCACGACCACATAGTGATTCTCCGAGACGACGACAAGTTTTACAGGTTATTCTACTCATATTTTTATACGTGACGTGGCTTACGCGCCTTTGGTCCATTATGTGGCACCGGTGTCTTATCAATAATTGAAACAATATCTACACCAAAGGTAGAGAACCCACGAATAGCTGATTCACGGCCAGATCCAACTCCTTTTACAACAACATTAACTTCTTTAAGTCCTACTTGTTGTGCTTTTTCACCGATGAGTTCACCGATTTTTGAAGCAGCAAATGGTGTACCTTTCTTTGCACCCTTAAAACCGAGAGCCCCAGATGAAGACCACGCAAGAATATTGCCAGAACGGTCTGCCAAAGAAAGACGAGTGTTGTTATAAGAAGACTCAACATAGAGTGTTCCTTCAACAATCTTTTTCTTTATCACTTTTGCAAGTGAGCGTGCCTTAAGAGCGCTATCAACGCCCGAGCTATTCTTTTTTACGATTCTTTTTTTTCCCATAAAGTTATTTAATGATTATTTTATGTCTTCTCTGTCTTTCGGCGTCCACTACCCATAGTGCGGCGTACGTTTCCACGTACTGTACGACTATTAGTCTTTGTACGTTGTCCGCGAGCAGGTAAGTGTCGTATATGTCGTACACCACGATAAGCTTTGATATCCTTGAGACGCTTGATGTGTTGCTGTGTTTCGCGCTTTAAGTCTCCTTCTGTTTTCCATAATTCTATTTCACGACGAATAAGATTTTCTTGATCTGCAGTAAGAGCTGTGGTCTTCATACCAGCATCAAGACCTAGTTTTTTAATAATCATCTGTGCGCGTGGACGACCAACACCATAAACTGCCGTAAGAGCGATTTCTAGACGTTTGTTTTCTGGGAGTGTAATACCTGAGATACGCATAGTTTTAATAGTTTAGAGTTAAGAGAAGAGAGTTTATAGAAAATACATTACTTTAACCTTGGGCTTGTTTATGCTTTGGGGTAACACAAATAACACGAAGTACGCCACCTCTTTTGAGCATCTGACATTTCGAACAAATTTTCTTTACTGATGATCGTACTTTCATAAGAAATATAGGTGCTATTCTACTATAGATTGATAAATAATGCAAACTCTATCGGCAGATTTTGGGAATTATGACTTTTACAATCTCTTAATTATGCGCCCTTTGCCTCCGTATGGGTCTAGCTGAACAGTTACTTTGTCTCCCACTAGAACTTTTATTTTATGCACACGCATACGGCCTCCGAGATAAGCGATTATTGTTTTACTATTAGACATTTCCACACGAAAAAGTGTGCTAGGTAGCGCTTCAATTACACGACCTTCAATAAGTTCAATATCGGTTTCATCCATAAGTAAGAGTGTTATTGTAGCAGAGATGTACTTTATAATCAACGCTTAGGGAGTGATTCTATGATGGAAATTTTATTTAAATCTGTTGGGAAGCTCGAGAGCCACATTGGTGAAAACCCAATTTCGGCACTTTCAATTGAATCGATGGTTTTCATTATAGGTTTGAACTCACTTCTATTTTTTCCTGCAACTAGTTTTTTAATTGCATTTTCATCACTCACCCAAATAACTCGAGGTTTTCCTTCAACTAGTATTGAAAGAGGTGTGGAAGTCGCTATGTGATCTGTATCTTTTCTTGTATAAACAAGCGTGTCTTCATAACCAAGACGGACAGCTTCATTTGCATAATCACGCACATCGTGAGCAATAGTGCGAGCCAAAGCCGAACTATCCGCAAGCATAAGATATCCCGTAGCTGTTACTTTATAGACCGATGATGCTCCCTGTAACACTTCTTGCTGATTATCGTCATAAGTTATTTCTGATGCAGAATACATACCAATGTATCCATCTTGTTTGATATTAGACAAACTATCTTTTACTTCTTGTGCTAGTTCAATAGCAAGTTCATCTTTGGCTGCATTTATATCAGAGAGAGATGCAATAGATACATTTCCTGATGAACCCCCAGTAATTGCTCCATCAGAACGTGCAAAGAATCCTTGATAACGAGCTGTACCCTTGAATCCTGGAATAGTGAAGTCTGTCGGCGCACTATTATAATCTGCACCATAACTATCAGCATAAACAGTAACTTCTATACTCCCTGGCTTGTCACCAACTTTTCCTGGAACAGTTATTGATTGATTAATACGATAAATTTTTCCATTATTTGATTCAAAGCGTGTACTCTTTATAAGTTTTTGTGTATTACTATCAAAATTATTATAAATAATTATTTTTCCAGATGCTTTGGCTTCTACTTTTCGTGTTTCTGAAAGAACTAAAGTTTTACTCTTTGAAATTGAGGATGTCGCAATAATAAATGGAACACCTCCTCCAGTGTCAGCCAAATTTTGAGTGAAAGTTAAAGCTTTGTGATAATCATTTATATCTGTATGCTTTGGAACAATAGTAACTGTAGCACGATTAAAAACATAAGTAAGAAGTCCAGCACCTGTCACAAGCACAACGGTAGTAATAATAAAAATCCACGTTCCAAGAGAAGTTTTTCTTCTTTTATAACTAGTACGAGGATCACGATAAGGAATATCAGAATTAAAACCACCACCTCTTCTATCTTCTGGAATCTCTTCGCGCATTTTTCGTGGAAACATTTCCATTTTGTCGATATTTCTGCGAACACGCGCACGACGATCCATAGGAATATGCACTGGAGCATCTTCGTTTTCTTGAGAATATGAATTAGATTCGAATTCTTCAACCCGATGATTTAAACTCTGGTTCGGACTAGACTTTGAACGAGTGTATGGTTTGCGTATGTCTTGCATAGTTAATAGGAGCTTCGTGTATACCCTCTAGTGTAACACTTATCGGTGCACCGTTTGTATAGAACTGTGTATAAGAACCATTCTCAATAGTCTCGCCTATCCAAGTTGCATAACGTGGTGCAATCAAACGAAAATCTGTCGGCACTCTATCGTGTAAAGAAATAAATTCTAATGTATAAAGTATGCCGTCGAGTAATTTTGAACCAGCGATTACATTCATTCCTTCGGCTTCGATATGTTTATATCCGATCGGATGAGTATGAGAAACAATAACCTGTCCATCAGCAACATAATTGATTAATGTCGCCGTATCACCAACGGAAATAGAAAGGAATGGGTTCATACACACAGTGTAGCAGAAAACAGAGAGTAGAGGGCAGTGGATACAAATAAAAGAGACGCCTACGGCGTCACTTTTATTTATTTCCTTTTTTATTCCAAAACTGCCTTTATTCTTCTAACTCCCTGACTAACAGCTTCCTCTTTTATTATTTTAAAAGTTCCGAGTGTACCTATATTTTCGACGTGAGGTCCACCGCACATTTCAATAGAAAATAAATTGGCATCTCCCCTATTTTTTCCTTCACCTATTCTATACACGCTCACTTTCTCTCCATATTTATCTGTAAACAATCCCATTGCACCGCGGGCTTTGGCTTCATCAATAGAAATATCTTCACGAATAACTGGCAAAGATTTTTTAATTTGTTCATTTATCAAATCTTCGACTTTCTTTTTTTGAACGTCTGTCATCTTTTCATCATATGCAAAATCAAAACGAAGTCTCTCAGGTGTGATATTCGAACCTTTCTGTACAACCGTATCGCCAAGCACAGTGCGAAGTGCTTGATGAAGTAAATGAGTCGCTGTGTGATATTTTGTTTCCATTTCTCCATCACCACCAAGTCCACCTTTAAATTTCCCAACAGATGCTGTACGAGAATTTTGCGAATGTTCTTCTTTCAATCTTTCAAATTCTTCAATATCCACTGTTACACCTCGCTCTTTTGCTAGTTCTTCCGTTACTTCAAGTGGAAATCCATATGATTGAAGTAAATCGAAAGCTTCTATACCTGTTATAACGGTTGGTTTGGGTATTGATATTTTAAGAGTCTGAGTATTGGGAGTTACTACGACAGTTTTTGTTATCTTTTCGAATTGTTTAATACCTTTCTCAAGGGTTGTTCTAAATTTACTTTCTTCTTTTTCTAATTCACTCAAAATAACTTCTCGTTTTTCTTCAAGGTTTTTGTATTCATTTTTATATGTATCAATAAAAGTTTGTGCTACATCTTTTGTAAATGATTCATTGATACCTAAATCACGGGCAAAGCGTACCGCACGACGCACAAGTCTGCGTACAAAATACATTTGATCTTTATTTCCTGGAACTATTCCATCGCCAATCAAAAATGTTACTGCGCGAAGATGATCCAAAATCACACGCATTGCAAAAGTTATTTTTTCGTCTGCTCCATAACCTTTCCTGCTTTTTTCAATAAGAATTTTCTTTGCTTCATCAAACACATCCAAATTAAAAATATCTTCGTCGTCATTTACAGCTGATGATATTCTTTCAAGACCACCACCGAAGTCTACATTTTGTTGGGGAAGTTCCTCAAATTTATTCCCAACTTTCTTGTATTGCATAAAAACATTATTTCCAATTTCAACATATCTTCCACAATCACAATTTGGGTGACAAAGATTTTCTTTATATTTTGAATTCTCGTGAATTTTATTTTTATTCTCTGGATCAAAATCAAAAAACATTTCAGAGTCTGGCCCACCTGGTTCACCCTCGGGCATATTTGCTGGCACACCAGTTCTGCTCCACCAATTCTTTTTTTCTCCATAATAAAAAATATGTTGATTGCCCACAATTCCATCAACTTCTGGATTTTCTCCAATAGAAACTTCTATTCCCTTTTCTTTATAAAGTTTTTGCCAATGTTCTGCAGAAAAATTATCACGCGAAATACCAAGCTCATCATTTCCTTTGAAACAAGTAAAATATAATCTCGATGGATCTAATTTTAATTCTTCAATCAAAAACTTCCACATCATTGTTATTTGCCCCTCTTTAAAATAATCTCCGAATGACCAATTACCAAGCATTTCAAAAAATGTGGTATGACGATTGTCCCCCACTTCTTCTATATCTTGCGCACGAAAACACTTTTGACTATCTGTGATGACCTTGCCTAACGGATGCGGTTGGCCAAGTAAATACGGCACCATCGGCTGCATTCCACTTCCCGTGAAAAGCGTGGTCGCATCATTTTCTGGGACAAGAGAAGAAGATGGCACAATAATGTGACCATTTTTCTTGAAATATTCTAAATATTTTGCACGAATTTCGTTTGTAGTCATTGGGACAGACATTAGATTTTAGACATTAGACTTTAGATGAATACTCAAATACATCAATTCATTGATTATACAAATAAAACAAGATAAAACAAAACGCACCCTGGGGTGCGTTTGGATTAATTCTTTTGAAGACTGATGTTAGGCAACTTCTTCGACTGAATCAAGTGCGTACGTCAACCGGCCATACTCACGAGCGTAGCAGGCATCTCTGATCTCGTCGAATGGAAGTTTGTTTTCTGAATCCAAATCTTTGAGAATATCAGAAACTATGCCAACCAACGGCAAATAAGCACTGACGGCGACCACAGATCGAAAGATATTTTGCAAAATAGGAACCCACAGGTCTTTGGGTATATATTTCTTTATTTCCTCGACTGCCGAACGAACATTGTCTTCGACTTGTTCGGTCGGGAAATTCCTATTATTGGTCAAAGTGTATGCAATACCACCACCAAGCGCATTTATTATGAACATTATTTTTCCTTCCCTATCGATTAAAGGACTCAAAGAGGATTCTACTCTTTTAGATATAAAAAGCAATTTACCGAATATTATTTAACATTTTAACAAATACGTAGTATCTTATACATAATCTGTTCACTTAAATTAGAAAATATGGGGAGGTGATAATGAATCCGTTATTTAAAAAGTTTGTGTTGACGGCTTTACAAAGGGGAGGACTGATTGTTCTCATTTCTTATTTTTCCATTATTATTCTTTTGAATTCCTTGATGATTGTTCCGAGTTCAAAAGGATATCCTGGAAGAACTGTTGTCTTCGCGATTCTGTTTATCTACTTTCTTCAACTTTATTTTGTTGTATCTAGGTTTTATAAAAAAGCCAAAAATAAAACTTGGATTTTTGTACTCTTAACATTGCCACTCTTCTCCCTATTTTCTGGGTCAATTATTGTGATTTCATTCATAATGTTTTTGGTCGCTTTTTTGTTTTCATATCAAGCGATAGTCTTTTTGTATAGAAAAAAGAACTAGATAAAATTGTTTAAATGGATATAAACCATCGTGAAGCCGGTGGTTTTTTATTTTAAATCTTAAACTCTATTACGTCACCGTCGCGAACGATATACTCTTTCCCTTCTGTCTTCAAAACTCCTTTTGCTTTCGCTTCAGCAAAACTCCCGCATTTTACCAAATCATCATAAGCTACGACTTCGGCGCGAATAAATTTATCTTTAAAATCGGTATGTATCGCCTGCCCCGCAACTGGCGCAGTGCTGTTCTTTTTAATTGTCCAAGCACGAGTTTCTATTTCCCCTGTTGTTAAAAAAGTCTCCAATCCGAGTAAATCGTATCCAGCTTTAATTAAATCATCCACCCCATCCCCCTCCGCATTTAATTCTTTTCGCATCTCTGCTTTTTCTGTATCTTCAAATTCTTTCAATTCATCTTCTATTTTTGCATCCACAATTACATATTTAAAATTATTTTCTTTAAACCACGACAAAAGTTTTTCGAATCTTTCATCTTTTGTTTCGTCTAGATTTTTTCCACCTGATTGTTTATTCAAAACATAAAGAAACGGTTTCATAGTTATTAAATGCAAATCGCGCACGAGTTTCAATTCTTCTTCGTCCCAGCCAGAGGCTGGTCCGCCTCCGGCGGAAAATACCACCGAGTTCGCCAGTTTGCCTTCATCAAAATGTTTCTTCAACACTTCAAGTATTCCTGCGAGTTTAATCGCATCTTTATCACCACGCTTCACATCACGACCAATTGTCTGACTACGTTTCTCAACTGTTTGCATATCTGCAAGAATAAGTTCCATATTTATAATTTCAATATCGCGAAGTGGATCAATTGTTCCTTCGACGTGAATCAAATCACTGTTTTCATAAATACGTACAACTTCGGCAATCGCGTCTGTTTCGCGAATATGTGAAAGGAAAGCATTACCAAGACCTTCACCGGATGACGCGCCTTTCACAAGTCCAGCAATATCCACAAATTCCACAATAGCGGGAATTATTTTACGGGCATTAGAAATTTTTGATAAAACATCAAGGCGTGGGTCGGGAACTGCAACCACACCCACCGATGGATCGATAGTACAAAACGGATAATTTTCCGCCGGCACAGATTTTTTGGTGATGGCATTAAACAACGTTGATTTCCCAACATTCGGCAACCCAACAATTCCAATAGAGAGTGACATAATCGTCCTATTCTAGCATAAATTCTTAAAAACTCTTGAACCAATTTTTATCAATTTCAATAGCTTCCTGCATTTTTATATTTACTCCTAACTCTAACTCTTTCATTTTTTCTACCAGATCATCTCCGTCAATAAGATCGATTGGTGGGGCACCATCTCTACTGGCTTCAATTTTGGAATCTCTAGTAAATGTTCCAGTTGTAATAAAAAGACCCTTATCAGCTCGTCCTACCATTGCCCCACGGAAATCTCTTATTTCTTTTGAAGGCACTGAACCTGTATACCTCTTACATTGAAATATAATATGAAAACTTAAAAGACCCCCCATTTTTATTATTCCTCGGCCATCAATACCCCCATCTCCAGATCTTCCAGTGACCTCAACCTGAACAAAACCTGATTCTCGTAGAATTCTCTGACACAATCTCTCGAAAGCTTCAGGTGTAAGAGTCATTATATTTTCTAGTAATTCTTCTTGCCATAATTTTGTAGAACTATCTGGATCTTTACCTTCATTTACCTCTGATTCAATTGACTCAACTTGATCTAATGACTTTACCATTTTATTCACTTCCTTTTTGTCCACCTTATTGGTTTCCTTGCCTTTAATCGTGAGTGCCCATATCCCACGAGAAGAATTTTCCAATAGGCCAAAACGCTTAAGATAATTTCTTGACCAAGCTAATCGATAGCTAAGTTTTGTTCGATTACCTCTATGTATTTCATTTATCTCATCTTCTGTTAAATTCAAGATCTTGGATACCCTTTCATCTATTTCATAATTAGACCCAGAACCACCAAGATTGTGAAGTGCCTCTAATACTGGGTTAAAAAGATCGTCGTAAGTTGGGACTGACATACAATATTATATTTATTTCTTGAAGAGTTCTTGTAACTCCTTCTGATACTTCTTCATCACATCAAGACTGGCATACATCTCGGGCTTACCTTGTTTCTTCAACTCTTCAATTTCTTTTGAAATCTTATTAAAAAGTTCCGGATTCTTTTCAACAGCAGACATTAATTTGTCCTTTTGATCCTTTGGTAAATCTTTTGCCCCATATTTGACTGCTTGTTTAACAAAAAAATCTCGTATTCCCATATAATTACTTTGCAGCGTCTGCGATTATTTTATTAAACTCTTCTGGAGACTGTGGGCTCTTTATTTTCTTTCCATTCACAAAAAAAGTTGGAGTTCCCTGCACCCCGAGATTCACTCCTTCTTTATATTCAGCTAAAATTTTATCTTCAAGAGCTTGATTATTTAAATCTGCAGTAAATTTTTTGGTATCAAGACCGATAGTTGTGGCATAAACCAAAATAAAATCACGCGCGTTTATTCCTTCTGACCATTCTAATTGTTTGTCATACAAAATATCGTGCATTTCCCAAAACTTTCCTTGAAGACCTGCAGCTTCGGCGGCTTTGGCAGCAATTAATGCATTTTTGTGAATTTGAATCAATGGGAAATTACGAAATACAACTTTCAACGTTTTCGCATTATCTTTTTCTACTTGACGAACAAGCGGTTCATAAGCTCCACAAGCTGGACATTGAAAATCTCCAAATTCTACAAGAGTAACTTTGCCGTCCAGTGCACCACGCACGTGATCTGTCTCGGAAATAGCTATATTTACTGGTGGTGTTTCAGTTTTTGTACTTGTCGCATAAAAATAATATGCAAATAAAAGTACAACAATCAAAGCTACCCAACCAATAAATTTACCTTCTGTAGTATTCCAAAAACGTGATAATTTTTTCATATATGTAGAATAGTATAGCAGAAAGCAGAGAGAAGAAGGTAGAAGATACCGAAGCGCGACCGAAGGTCGCATTTATGTTGTATTTGTCTACTTTCTACACTCTACTTTCTACATTCTGTGCCTCTATACACATAAATAATGGTATTTCTTTACGAGCTTTGTCTTCTGCTTTTTGACGAGGACCTTTTTCACTTTTTCTGTGACTTTCCCATTCTTCAATACGAGAAATTAAAAAATTATTTTTGACTAAAGCTTTGACATACACTTGTAGTGGTCGATGAAAAGATACAGTAAACTTTTTATTTGTTTTTTGACCTGGATTCATATCAATTTTTATTTTGGCTTCTGAAAGATATTGGTCAACTCGACGATATTGTATGTCATTTTCTTCATCGTAATCCCAAGATGATGATTGAGGAATTCTGAATGCTGGATGATTCATTACAAAATATAATTTGCCTTTTGGTTTTATCACCCGAGCACATTCTTTTATTGTCTCTGATAACTTTTCTATATTTTGAATAGCCAGCACACAAACGATAATGTTTTGTGATTTGTCTTTTAACATAAATAAGTCATCCGACGGTGCAGAGAAAAAGTCTATTTTGTTTTTCTCTTCTTTATTTTTTGTGGTCGCAAGAGAAATTAATTCTTTGCTGATGTCCACCCCAATAACAGTCGCACTTTCATTTCTGATTGCTCGAGAAAAATATCCTTGCCCACAAGCCAAATCTAAAACATTTTTGCCTTTGACATCACCAAGCAAACGAATCAAATTCGGCAATATCACTTTCTCGTGATAAGTGTCCTTGTCTTTTTCCAAGTGATTGTTATACCAATCTCCGACCTTTCCCCAGGAAGTATCATTAGCAGGTTTTAGGTGGGAGGTGACAGGTGACAGAGAATGCTTTTTTGATTTCAGATTTTTCATGTGTTATTTATATTCTCTACTTTAGCAGAAATATAATGAATTAACTACTTTTTGTAATTTATTTAAAATAAGTGTAGAGTTAACCCCGTAAGACCAGCTCGGTCTATTTGCACTTTAATCAAATTTTCACCAAGGAGACTGTGATGGAAACAACAGACAATAAGGCAACAGAAACGAATGTTCAAGAAAAACCAGTTTATTCATTTGAAGATTTTCGAAAAAGTTTCTGGGCTGTTGGTCAAATAAGAATTGATAAGAAAAACATCCCAAAACTAGTCCTTTTCAGGGCGTACACCGTAAGGGACATAATCATCACAAACGGAGCGGCGAGCATTTGGATTATTGAATCCGACTCACTACAATCAACGATCCCCACGCTTTCAGTTTTTGATTTGTCATATGAAATGACCCAACTCAATCTGCCGTATCTCGGAGAAAATTTACGTGGAGAAAACTTTCAGATTGAAGCAGTCGGCGGTGATTTTACACAAGCCCAAATAGTGCCTGATGGTAAATACATACTCCAAGTTGGAAGAAAAAACCTAAAATTTCAAGAATAAACATTATGAAACAAATCAGCAGTCGCGAGACTGCTTTTTTTATTTCAATAAATTTAACGAGACGGGTACCGTTAGAGAAAAATTGCTTTAGATGCGAGGCGAAAGAAATTTTTGCGACCAAGACGTACAGCGAGTACGTCGCGTGGAGAAAAAATTTCTTTCAACAAAGCAGATGAAGTGATTTCTCTCTAACGGTCGGGAGGGACTTCGTAGTAAGATATAAGGAATTTAACCATCTTATAAAACGGATCCGTCAGCGTCGCCGACGCATACTCTGCCCCCTTCGGATATGTTTGGAAAAGGAAAATAATATATTTCGGATCATAGGCTGGGAAATAACCAAAGAAGGAGTGCAAATATCTATCATCATAGTATCCTCCCCCTGGCTTTACCATTTGAGCTGTTCCAGTTTTTGCAGCAACAGTATAATGCTCCATTTTATCCGCACCATTCATCAGTGCCGTATCTACCACGTGTACAAGCATACGAGAAATACGCTCACTTGTATCTGCACTAATAACTTGTTCTCCACTATCTTGTACAATCTTTTTTGTTGTACCATCTTGATAAATAATACTGTCTACAACGTGCGGAGTGACAAGTTTGCCACCATTACCAAGTGAAGCAAGGGCGCGTATCGTCTGAATTGGTGTCACAGCTATTCCTTGTCCAAATCCCGCAGTCGCGCTATCAACAAAAACTTTACTATCTAAATTTTTGGTTAAGCCTCCCGCCTCCCCCGGTAAATCTATTCCTGTTTCTTGTCCCAAACCATACTTTTTAAAATAATCTTGAAATCTTTTGGCCCCTAATTGCTCAACAATAAAAACAATACCCACGTTTAGAGATTTATCAAGAATCGTTTGCATAGATGTATGCAGTCCACGAGGTTTTCCATCATAATTACTGACTTTATATCCATTTAACATACGAAAACCTGTATCATTGTACGTAGTTGTCGCTTCGTTTATCGCACCCGAATCAATTGCAGCTGCCATAGTGAGTGGTTTTATAATACTTCCCATTTCATAAACGCCAGAAATATTTTGATTCATAAATACACTAGGATCTTTTTCTTTTGCATATTGATTAGGGTCAAAAGAAGGAAGTCCGTCCATAGCGATGATTGCACCAGTTTGTGGATCCATAACAATGCCTCCAATAGTATCTGAATTCCATTTTTCTTTTGTATCAAGAAGAGCATTATGTAAAGCACGTTCGGCTTCACTGTCTATGGTCAAAACTATATCCCCTTCTTCTTTATCTGAATTTGAAACCATCGTTTTTTCTATATCGGTAAAAAGTTCTGCGAAAAAATTAATTGTCTGATCACTACTAGTGCGAGACAAAACATCATCATAATATCTTTCCAATCCATATTGTCCACGTACACGCGTACCATCATTTCCAACAAAGCCAATAACTTTTGAGCCAACAGTTTCTTGCGGATATGCTCGTTTATTATCTTTAACAAAAGAAACACCAATTAAATTTTTAGTTTTCAAAATAGAGACAGTATCGCTTGTTATATCTTTGGCAATTTCTTCATAAGGATCATTTTTCTTGGTTGCTTTTTCAATAAAAGTTGTCTTATCAAGTGGAATTACAGCTGAAAGTTTTGCATATAAATCTTCAACATCTTTTATTTGTGTTGGGTCAATCGCAATACGATACATCGTATTTAATTGTGCAGCAGGAACAACCTCTCCGTTATAATGAGAAAATAAAATCGAACCTCTATCAAAATTAATAGGCGTGGATGATACGTATTGTTTGTCGGCTTGTCCTATATAATACGTATGCTTAATTACTTGTATAAAAAACGCACGTCCGACAATAACAAAGGCAAGAATGAACCAAATAAAGATAACAAGATACGCTCTGTATTCGGAGCGTAATCTTTGATCTTCATTTGTAGTATCGTCATTATTAATGTGCATAGAGCACAGTATAACTTGCTATTGGATCTTTTCGTACTGCAAAAGTAGAACTATTCACACGAATATAATTATTGGCAGTAAGGACACTATCATTTATTGATGCTACTTGATTAGCATAATGAGTTTCAAGAGTACTGACCTGTGATCCCAAATCTCTGGTTGCAATAGTATTTTGTTTTCTCTCAATTACAGAAAAAACTAATGACAAAAGCACTACACAATACACAAGGGCAAGAACGACGAATGTACCAAATAAAGTGTGCACTGTTCGTTCGTAAATGGTTGTGGATTGATAATGTGATGGCATATTGTTAGATTTTTTCGACTATTCTTAATTGAGCACTACGGGCACGTGGGTTTTGTTGTAATTCTTGTTCTTGTGGAACGATTGCTTTTTTAGAAATTATTTTGAGTGCATCTACGTGGGAACGTAGTCCCTGTTTTACGATGCGATCTTCGGTGCTATGAAATGTGATGAAACATACTCGTCCGTGGGGCTCCAAAATACTTGGAAGTGAATCAATTAATTCATTGATACTTCCGAGTTCGTCGTTTGTTGCCATTCGAAGAGCTTGAAAGGTTTTGGTAGCAAAATGTGTCTTGCGGTGGCGATATGCTGCTGGAACAACACTTGCGATAATATCGACGAGTTGTTTTGTAGTTGATATCGGTTTTGCTCTGCGAGACTCAACTATTGCTCTTGCTATACGACCTCGATATGTTTCATCGGCAAAGCCGTATAAAATATCTGCAATAGTTGATTCACTCCAAGAATTCACAATGTCATACGCTGTTGTCATATCATCCGTTGGATGAGCATCAAATGTCATTTGTAGTGGCTCATCTCGTAAAAATGAAAAGCCCCGTCCAGATTCATCAAGTTCTTGTGACGATAATCCTAAGTCTGCGATTACTCCATCAACTTGAGAAATACTTAATGATTCAATGATGCTCTTGATATGACGAAAGTTTGAATGAACAAAATGAAGTGTTGGTGCATTTTTTAACTTGCGAAGTTTTTCTTTTGCCTCGGCAAGTGCTTCTTGATCAAGATCGATACAGACGAGTGTGCCGTCTTTACCAAGTAATTTTGCAATTTCTATGCTGTGTCCCCCACGATTGGTCGTACAATCAACATAGACACCACCTTTTTTAATTGCCAAACCTTCTATAGATTCGTGTAAAAGTACTGGAATATGCATAACATTAGAGAATTCCTAATTCGCTTAACTTTCCTGCGAGAGCGTCTGCTTCACCACTAACTTTTGTAGTGAAATGTTTCCAAGCATTTTCGTCCCAAATTTCTACACGCGAGTGCATTCCTGTAAGGACAACTTTGCTTGTTAATTTTGCAAACTCTTTCAGAGTGTCTGGTATAACAATACGTCCTGCGGAATCAACGTCTGTTTCAAATGCATTACCTAGGATAAATCTGTTGAAGTCACGCGTATCTTTATTACCAAAACCTGATTGTGACAATTTTTCTGCCACTTTCTCCCACTCTTTTATTGGAAAGACAAACAAGGAACTATCTAATCCATTGGTTACTACAACTTTCTTGCCCAAATCCGAGCGCCATTTTGAAGGTAGCGTTAGTCGTTTTTTGGATCGAGGTCGTGTTGGTATTGGCCAATTAACATAAACCATTTATTAATTATTTAATGAGACATCTCCCACTCTGCCCCACTAATACCCATTATACTCCACTTTATATGTTTTTTTATAAGAAATATGTGGATATCTTGGGAAAACTTGGTGAATGTGCTAGCCACTAGGGTTTAGGGTATAAAAATACAAAAGCGCGACCTTCGGTCGCGCTTTTGTATTTTTATTTTTAGTTTTATTTCGGCTTAACCAAAGGAAACAGGTGAATTTCGCGTATAGGTTTATCTGCTAGAAAGGCAAACAATCTTTCTCCAAAACCAAAACCACAAGTTGGAGGCATTCCGTGCTCGAGCATATCTACGAATTCATAATCCGCCATCATAGCCTCTTCATCCCCTTCGGCTAAAAGTTTTTGTTGAATTTCAAATCTTGCGCGTTGATCAACCGGATCATTTAATTCACTGTATCCTTTTCCTATTTCACTACCAGCAAGTATGACTTGAAATTGTTGTGCAGTATCTCCCTCTTTATTTTTCTTTGCAAGTGGTGCAATAATTAAAGGAGGATTAATCAAAAATGCCGGACCAGAAATATTCTTACGACAATATTTCCAAAGTGTATCAATTAATCTCTCGTGATTCGCACCATCATATTTCACTTTCAATTCTTGTAGCTTATCTTTGATTTCTTCATCAGTTGCTTTTCCTATATCAATATTTGTTTGACGCAAAATTTCATCGGTATAATTAATCTTTTTCCACTCATCAGCCAAATTGAAAGTATGATCACGTGTGGTGAAAGTTGTTGTACCAAATACTTCAGTCGCAATTCTGCGATAAAGTTCTTGGACCAATGTCATACCATTTTCATAATCGGCGTAGGCCATATAAAATTCACAGTTCGTAAATTCTTGTACGTGTTCTCCAGACGAACCTTCGTTGCGATAAACACGACCGATTTCAAATGTGCGTGGAAAACCAGCCGCCATCAAACGTTTCTGCCAAAGTTCTCCGACCGATATACGCATAAATACATTTAAATCAAAATCATTGTGATGTGTTGCAAATGGACGAGCTTCTGCTCCACCGGTAGTTACCTCAAGCGTTGGTGTGTCCACTTCCAAAAACTTTTTCTCTTTCAAAAAAGTACGCACAACATCCCAAAACTTACTTTTCTTTTCAAAAAGTTCACGCAATTCTGGATTCGTTAAAATATCTAAATATCTTTCACGCATACGAAGCTCTTCATCCTGAAGTCCGTGATATTTGTCTGGTAACGGGAGTAAAGCTTTTGAAAGCATAGACACATCAGAGACAAGAATACTTTCTTGTCCAGATTTAGTTGTAAATAAGGTACCAGTTACTTCTATAAAATCTCCAGTGTCAACAAAGTTTGTATAAAAAGAATGAGCCTCTTCGCCCGATTCTGGAAGTTTTATAACTATTTGTAATTTTGCTGTTCCGTCGTACAAATCTGCAAATATAAGCGCACCTTGACCGCGTGACGACATCACACGGCCATCAACAATAACTTGTGCTTTTTCTTCCTCTAATTTTTTAAACTTACGTATGATTTCAATTAATTCATATGTACGATTAGAAACACTCGAAAAGGCAGATTTCCCAGATTGTTCTAGAGCTTGTAATTTTTTGAGACGTTCCGCGCGTAGTTCTTCGATTGAAGCCATAGGGATAGGTGTTAGGTTATAGGGACTAGGTTATAGAAATACATAATAATAATAGCAAATGGATAGAGTTTAGCCAACAAAAAACAAGCTAATAACTTGTTTTTTCTAACACCTATAACCTATAAACTAAAACCTGTTATGCTATCGATTTAATTGTATAACTCATCTCACCTTTTGGTGTCATAAACTTTACAACATCACCTTTTGATTTACCGAGCAAAGCTTTTCCAAGTGGTGATTCATTTGAAATCATACCCTTCAATGAGTCTGACTCTTCACTTCCAACAAGCACGAATTGTCTTTCTGTTTTTTCGCCTTTTTTCTCAACTGTAACAGTTGTCCCAACTTCTACAGTTCCAGAATGATGCTTTCCCATAATCACAGCATTTTTGAGAATTTGTTCAAGGTGAGCAATACGTTCTTCGGTGTTTGCTTGATCTTCACGAGCTTGATGATATTCTGCGTTTTCCGAAAGATCTCCAAGAGACTTTGCATATTCCAAAGCGTCTGCAATTTCCTTGCGACGAACGGTTTTTAGATTATTGAGCTCATTTTCAAGCTCTGTTTTCTTTTCTAGTGTTAAATATTCCATATATGTTGAATATTAGCATATTTTTGATGTTTTGGCAAAAAATAAACCGGCTCGCTTTCGCTTACCGGAATTAGTGAAACAATAAATGAAAATCAAAATGGAATATCGTCATCGTGGTAACTGTATAAGTGCCTTGCAAAGTTCACGCGAATGGAATCGATAAATTTAATAACTTGTTCCCTTGTTATTTCAGGTTCAATTTTTCTAAAATAATCGACCATACCCTCCCCCGAACTTTCATCTGTTACTTCGTGAAACTTACAAAAAGAAAAAATTAAAACAGAAATAAAACGTTGTCGCTCTTCCTTGGTGAGCGGTCTGTCTTCTTCCTTTGGTTCGTCTGGAATATCCGTAGGTATAGCAGAAGGTTCTTCTTGTGGTGGCTCTGAAGATAGAATAGGAGGAACAGCATAAGAAGGTGGTTCAATAACGCGAACTGAAGGAGTCTCTTTTGGTGTAGCTTCTTCTATTTTTTCTTCACCTTTGATAACTCGCTTCACTTCCCTTTCAAACCTGTCTTCATCAAACCCACTAGATATTCTACATTCCTTATACCAGAAATCTACAAGAGCTGAATCCTCTTTGATTAACTTCTGGGCCAAAGAAGAAGTCTTACCGAGATGTTTTATGTAGTACATCTTTATATATTTTTTGGTGTCACTACTCAAAATTGCTCGTCGCAAAAGACCAAGCCTGTTTGCAAAACTAAAAAACACAGATTCAGATACGTTTGCCATAATGTATCTCCCAAAAGACAAAATAACTACTTGTCTGAAATCTATCACAAACCCAAATCTTCTACAAATTAAAAATTTTAAATCTATGCTACGATAGCCGAACCAAAAATTGGATGAGATACGCCGTTGATTTTCAAAAAAAGTTTAGAGACGTACTAGTTCGTACGTTGAAAAACTTTTTCTGAAAATCAACAAGTAGGTCGCCAATTTTTGGTTCGGTCTTTTACTTGGTATACGACGTGTTATCGCGCATCCACTCAAGAGTCTCGCGTGCTGCAAATATCGCTCCATACGGATTATGCTGTCCACCCTTTTCCATAATTACCACAAACGCATACTTTGGATTATCGTATGGGAAATATCCACTAATCCAAGAGTTAACTAATTCTTTTTTGGAACCAAGCTCGGCCGTTCCTGATTTTGAAGCAACTTCTACTCCGGGAATATTTAATGCCCCACCAATACCCACAAGCACGCCTTGTCTCATTCCTTCTTGAACAACTTTTAAATCTTTTTTTGAAAGATTAAGTGAGGTGCTGGCAGTATCTAATTCACCAAGCACGTGAGGTGTTACCAAATATCCACCATTGGCTATCGCTGCCACACCTCGCACAAGTTCAAGTGGAGTAATTTGAAATCCATACTGACCAATTGCAGTGTGATAAGTATCTCCCAAAAGCCAATCTGTACCAAAAACTTTTTTCTTCCATTCAGGTGACGGAATATTACCAAATGATTCGGCTGGTAAATCTATACCCGTTGTCGTAGCAAAACCAAACATTTCAGAATATTTTTTTATACGATTAATTCCAAGCCCAGGTTGATCCAAATATCCACCACCAACTTGATAAAAATATTCATCAGATGATTCCGCCAAAGCTTTTCTCATATCAGTATATCCGTGAGCTTTCCAATCTTTAAAAACAGAATCTGGCCCACCATATTTATTTTTAATCACGAGTTGTCCCGAACTATAAATATTTTTTTCTGGTGTAATTACATTTTCCATAAGAGCAGCGAGAGCCACAAAAGGTTTAACTGTAGAACCTGGAGTAAAAAGACCACTAACTGCACGATTAAGAAAAGCGTTACGTTTATCAAGAAGCTCTCTAGATATTTCTGCACTATCTTCTTTTGTACTTGAATTTGTCATCAAATTATTATCATATTCAGGATAGCTAGCCAAAGCCAAAAGCTCTCCAGTATGTATATCCATAATCACCCCCGCTCCAGACACAAAACCTGCTTTATGTGCCAAAGCTTCTATGCGTTCATATAATTTGGCTTGTACATATTTATCAATAGTGAGTTTTAAATTTTCACCATTTTTTGGAGAAACAGTAACATTTTCTGCTTCTATTTCGTGAAGCGCATTTATAGCCACAATACGTTCCCCTTTTACACCTTGAAGTTTGTCCTGATATTCTTTTTCAACACCATCTTTTCCAATATATTCATCTTGCCAAAAAACACCACTTTGATCTTTCTTGGGATAACTAACATATCCAAGTAAATGTGAAAAACCCGCGAGTGTTGTATAAGTACGCTTTGGAATATCATTTATAGTTGACTGCGTGTTAGTCGCATTGATTGTTGTTGTACCAGTATTTAAGGCTGGAACATCCAAAGTATTCCACGCTAATAAATTTCCGCTTCTGTCTGATATAGTTCCACGCAAAGCAAAAAGTGGAGTACTCTTTAAATGATTTCTATCTGCTTTAGCAGCGTATACATCTCCATCTATAATTTGCATACTAAAAAGTCTATAAACACCTCCACCCAAAAGAAAAATAATCACAATCAAGGAAAAATAAAACACGTGCCTGCCAAGTGGTCGTTCGAGTTGCCCTTCCATTTGATTCACATTTAACTTTGAAAGATTTTGAGAATCGAGAAAAACATCCTCTGGAGCGATTTCGTGAGAAGCTGCTATTTTAGCTTGGCGAGTAAATGTACGGCGAAACAATTTCATATAAAATTACTATAACACAAAGAATTAAAGTAAACATAGGCAAACGAATAAAGCTCAAACTTATATCAAGAATAAGCGTAATTAGGAAAAGAATAAGAAGAGTGTGGCGTGACATATTATTTGTTCATATAAAATGATGACGAAGTTACAGGATTATACAAACCACGAATATATACACGCCAAGAAGTGGCCTGATCATTGCGAGTAATATTCACGATTTGACCCAATGTCATTGTCGGATTACTTGCAAGATAAATCACATCCCCAACCGCCACCCCTGTATCACGCACTACGTCCGAAATAAATGACCCTCCTCCATTTCCAACAAGTGAAAGCACTAAAGAAGATGAGGCTACCACCCCTTCTGTTGTAACACCAGAAGCAGATAAAAGTTTACATAATGAAGTACGGTCAGACACTTCAACAATCGTACACACAGCTTGCCTGCCACGTAAATACACTAAGGAATTTTCTTCCACTCCATCTTTAAACCCTTTTGAAAGAACAACCGTAGAATACATTGTCGTTAAATCTCTAATCAATGGATACATTACAAGAGTTGAAGAAGTAAGTTGTGTGCCACTAGTTTCTAAAATATTATTTTCTCGTATAATGGCATCTTTTTCAGCAATATTATTTTCCAAACGTTCAATTGTTAATAAAAGAGCAGTATTTTGCGCACTAAGTGTGTTTCTTGATGAAAAATATGTGTGTATTGAAGAAGGTATAAAAGTTAATATATTTTTACTTTTACTATATGAAACAATTATTGGTTGCACATATGGATACAATTTCGCACGAATAGATGGCCAAAAATAAAATAAAGCGATTAAAATAATTGCTAAAACAAAATAATATGAGCGTCGTTTTTTATTATTATATTTATCGGAAAGATATGTCATCGGTGTTTTGTACTAATACATCTCTGTATAGATTTATATTTTCTAGTATAACTCCTGTTCCTCTGGCTACCGCTGTTAATGGATCATCTGCAACGGTGACTGGAACTTTTAATTGCATTTCAAGTAATTTTGGAAGATTTCTAATCATCGCGCCACCACCGGATAATGTCATACCTTTGTGCATAATATCTGAAAGAACTTCTGGTGGGGTTGTTTCCAATACTTCACGTATAGCATCCACCAGTTGCGATACCGACGCATACATCGCTTCACGTATATCAACGTCAGTAATAATCGCTTCACGAGGAAGACCAGTTACCAAATCACGTCCCTTCACACTTAATTCTTCTCCAGCTTCATCTGGAAGTGCCGAACCAAGAGTCATTTTTATATTTTCTGCAGTTTTTTCTCCAATCAACATTTTGAATTCATCACGCATATAACTGATGATATTTGTTGTGAGTGTATCTCCTGCAACTTTCAAACTCTTGGCACGCACAACACCCGAAAGCGCGATGACGGCGATATCTGTTGTCCCACCTCCAATATCTACAATCATACTTCCAATCGGATCGTGTATTGGCATATGCACACCGATGGCTGCGGCCATTGGTTCTTCTACAATATATACTTCACGCGCACCAGCAGATTTTGCAGCATCATATACTGCACGCATCTCGACATTTGTAATCCCAACCGGAATACCAATAACTACACGCGGACGAAAAACTTTTTTATCAGTATCATTTGCTTTGTTAATCAAATATGAAAGCATTTCTTCTGTTACTTCATAATCTGATATCACTCCATCAACAAGTGGACGAACAATACGAATATGACCTGGAGTACGTCCCATCATATTTTTGGCCTCAGTACCAACTGCAACCACACGATTGGTTTTTGTATTCAAGGCCACAACCGAAGGCTCATTAATAACAATACCTCGCCCACGAAGATAAACGAGCGTATTTGCGGTACCCAAATCAATACCAATATCATTAGAGAAATGTGTATAAAAACGCTCAAACATTTGCGTATTCTAACACAATTAAAAATTCATATCTTCTTTGACAAAAATCTCAAAAATGGTAGATTTACACAATCCCTAGCGAAATACAAAGGAGAAAAATTGGATAATACTCTAGGTTTTGACGAGTGGCTTTCCAGATTCTGCGAAAGATGGAATAGTCTTCACGGAGTCAAGAAAATAAACAAAAACGACATCAAGCAAGGATTCTTGTTTCGACAACTTTTTGAACAAGGTCATCTGTTCTTTTTAACATCGGAAAAAATCGCACATAACACGCCAGAAGAAGCCGCTGAAAATTTGCGAGCCGACATAATCAACGGTATCAACGGCGAAAGAATGGCACTTCAATCTAATCGTTTTTGTGCGTAACGTAGCGCGACCAAGGGTCGCGCTATATTTTTTTAATGATTACAATCATCGCAACAAACTGTATACATTTTTATAAACTGTTCTACAGAAATAATTTCACTTTTCTCCCCTTTTCTTTCTTTTATTTCAACCCCACCAGCCTGCAAAGATTTATCAGATATAACCGCACGCATTGGAATACCAATCAAATCACTATCAGCAAATTTTTCTCCAGCGGAAGCATCGCGGTCATCAAACAAAACTTCGGTACCGTGATTTTTTAATTTTTCATAAATACTTTCGGCTTGTTTGTAAGTATCACTTTCTTTGTCTTTTGAAAGCACAATTAAATGCAAAGAAAATGGAGCGATAGACTCTGGCCAAATCAAACCTTTTTCATCAGCAAATTTTTCTACGATTACACCCATTATGCGAGATGGACCAATTCCATAACATCCCATATATACTGGTTTTTGTTCGCCACTCTCATTTGTATATGTATAATTAAGTACTTCGCTAAATTTTACATTTAGTGGAAAAATATTTCCGACCTCGGAAGCTTGTACTTGCTCCATTTTATTAAAATCTACATTTAATTTTTTTGCTGTCTCATCATTCACGACTTCTTTGTTATAAGCAATATTATTTTTTCTATCCAAATAAATAGTATCCTCACCTGATTCAATTAATGTCTGGAATTCGTGCGAATAATCTTTTGTAAAATCTCCTCCACCAGCCAAAGTGATAAAAGTATCACTTCCAATACCAAGTTCGTGGAAAATATCCATATAAACTTTCTTGGCAATATCATAATATTTTTTCAAATCATTTTCATCAGTATGAAAACTATACAAATCTTTCATTCTAAATTCTCGTCCGCGCAATAATCCAGACTTGGCACGTGCTTCATTTCTAAATTTAGTTTGTATTTGATAAAAAGCAACAGGTAATTCTTTATATGAACGAATATACTCTGCAACAATAGGAGTAATCATTTCCTCGTGAGTAGAATTTAAAATATATTCATTAGTAGATTTTGCTTTTGAACCTTCATTAGCACCACTTGTTTTCATTAACACATCAACTTTTTCCAATCTGCCAGTATTTTGCCATTTTTCCATTGGAGACAAAGCTGACATCAAGAGTTCACGACCAATACCATCCATATGTCTACGAATAATATTCTCTATATTATTTAAAACTTTCAAACCGAGTGGTAAAAAAGTATAAACTCCTGCCATTTCTTTGTGTATAAATCCAGCTCGAGTGAGTAAAATTGCGTTTTTGGAAACTTCATCAGCTGGAGCTTCTTTTCTAGTTTTTATGAACAGATGTGATTGTCTCATAAAAATAGTATACAGCAGGCAATTAACAGTGACCAGCATCAGCCGTTTATGTCGTGTATTGTAACTATAAGGAGGAGTAACATCAGCAAAACAAATCCAACAACATTCACCCAAGAATAATATTTATGTGGAACTTTTCTTTTTGTAATTGCTTCAATGACCACAACCACCATACGCCCACCGTCAAGTGCAGGAAGTGGCAAGATATTAAAAATAGCAAGATTGATTGAAAGAATAGCAACAAGTGTGAGAACTGCTTTATAACCATATTCACTGGTTGTCCCTACTATTTTTGCAATACCAATCGGACCAGAAAGAGACTTGAGTACACTTTCTCCTTTATAAACAGACGATGCCAACATACGCAAACCACCAAATGTCATCATCGTCATATCATAAGTCCGCGCTGATCCAATTTTTACTGCTTCCAAAAAAGTAGTATCAATGACACCAATATTATCAACCGATATTCCAATAGCTTTTTTATCAGGGACAATTCCATATACGGCAGCGATTGTTGTACTGGAAGGAACACCACCTATATGTCTGTAGGTAATAGTCAGTGGATCATTATTATGTGCACCGATAAAATTAATTAGCGAAGTTGCATCTACAAGATTGGCTTTTGCACCAGCGCTTGTTACATTTAAAATTGCAGATCCTGGAATTATGCCTGCTCTAAAAGCTGGGCTGTCTGGTGCGACATCGGTAACCACAAGCATTGTATCTTTTGCGAACTTTCCATACACTTCATCGCTTGTACTAACTTCTACTTTGCCAAAAGAAATAGACACAAAAATAATCCACGCCAAAAACATATTCATAGCAACTCCTGCGATAAGTACAATTAATTGTGCCCACCAAGGACGATTACCAAATGCTCGCGGATGACTTTTCGCAATATCATTTGGTTCTCCATTTTCCCCCCAAATAGAAACATATCCGCCCAACGGAATTGCATTGATTGAGTACGTTGTTTCACCTTTCTTTTTTGCGAATAATCTTGGAGGAAAACCAAAAGCAAATTCATCCACACGCATATTTGTCCATTTTGCAAAAATAAAATGCCCAAATTCGTGGACAATAACAAGAACTAAAAGAATAACAAAGAAAAGCAAAATGGTGGATATAGACATAATAAATGACAGTATAGCAGAATGTAGAAAGAAGAGAGAAGAAAAATACCAGAGCGACACCTTCGGTGTCGCTCTGCATTTATCTACCTTCTGTTTTCTTCTTTCTGAGTCATTCCCCCATCACTTCTGTTTCCTTTTTTTGGAAAAGGCTTTCGAGTTCAGCATTTGCTCCATCAACAATTTTTTGCATTTCTTCACGAAAACGATGTTGTTCATCTTCACCATATACACCTTCCTTGGCTTTCGCATCAATATCTTTATTTGTTTCTTCACGAAGAGAACGAATTTTTATACGCGCATCTTCCAATCTGTCTTTTAATAATTTCACAAGCTTCTGCCGTGTCTCGGTTGTGAGAGCTGGAAAATGTACACGAAGACCATCATTATCCGATGAAACAGAAAGTCCCAAATCTGCTTCATTAATTGCCTTTTCCATTGCTCCCAAAATAGTTTTGTCCCAAGGAGAAACACGAAGAGTGCGTGGATCTTCAATATTTATACTACCAGCGTGTGCGATTTGTGTGCGCACACCATACATATCTATATGAACCAAATCCAAAACTTGTGGAGTTGCTCGTCCAGTAGAAATAGAACGATACTCACCTCTTAACCAATCGACGATACTTTCTTTTTTTGTTTTTACTACATCAAAATTATACATAGCTGTGATTATATCATTTTATAACAGGAAGTAATAACGCTAAATACTCAAAAAGCGCTTTACCAGATACGGATGGATCGGAAGCATAAGATGCAACTTGTATAGTTTCAGTTATATAATGTGGCAAAACTTTTTTATCAGATAAAACTTTTGAAATATTCAAAATAAACTCGCGCACACTTTCTCTGTCTTTCCTTCCCTCTTCGTCTGTACGAGCGAGAAGCTCTATAATGAAGGGCAATTTAATTCTACTCTCTAGTTTTGTTTGCAAAAATGTTTCTACGTCTTTATTATTGATAGATTCTCGTTTAATATTTTTAATTTCGTGCACACGCGAAAGAACTGTATCAATCAAATTATCTTTATTACTTGTTAATAAAATAAAATGTACACCAATTCTCGGTTCTTCTAATATTTTTAGCATTGCATTTTGTGCTGGTAAAGTGGCAGTATGAAAAGAAATTAATGCGACTTTTTCATCATTATATGGAGTATTCGCCCAAGAAATAATATTTCTTGCAGTATCAATATCAAGTACAGTCTGATTAAAAAATCTGTGTATAGGAGAAAGATTTTGCAGATCGCCCCAGAGCGCAACACTTTTGGTATCGCGCTCATTATCCACAATCAACACTGCGTGATGTTTGGGTAAATCAATAAAATTCATAACCCGAGTATAGCAAATTGGCAAGATTGTTTTTTATCTTTTTTAAATATAGAATTACATTTGATTGTTCTTTCCCATTAACTAGCATTAATCAGAGGAGTCAAAAAATGAGAAACTTTCTCATTATGCGCTCCTTTCCACTTGGAAAAGAGCCGACTACTGCAAAAGTAATACGTGATGGTGAAAAAATGTATTGCGAGGCCAGGCACGTTATCGTCTTAGACGAAAATGGTGAAGTTTCATACGAGGAAAACCGGCCATCAGCGTACACGGGAAATTACATCGCCGTCTTCGCACCGATTGTTTACAAAGGTGAAGAAATTCGCCTTGCAATTGCCCTTGAAATCGGTTTTTCCCGCTCGGTTCCATATCAATGGTTTGAAAAATGGTATGGAAAAAAGAAGGTAACGACAACTGTTCGTCGGCCTGTTGTAAAATTGACCGACGAAAAAGTTATCAGTCTTTTACCAACACTTTCCCGAGCAATACAACACATCATAGATCAAGACGTGTCCCACCGGAGAAACCTGATATATCACACCAGTACGACCCCTTATGGAGGAAAAGGGAAAAGAGGAAAAGAGTTGGCAAGTGGTAAATTTATCACCGTACCAAAAGATGAGTCTGTTTTGATTTTTGCTTGTCTTGCGAAAGATTCTGAAGCGAGACACAGGGTCCATCTCTCAGACTTCGTAAGAATAACAAGGAAACGTCTCAGTAGGTTGAAATATGCCTATTATCCCAAAGGAGATCTCAAACGATTCAGCAGTGTCAAAAAAACAGTTGAGATATTACTCGACGCCGATTATCCTGCTCACTTCGCGGAAGTCATAAGGAGGAAACTCGGAAAAGAAACAGAAAAAGTCAGGTCTCTTTTTGAACAGATAGTTGAAGTTTTTGAAATAAAGTTCAAGGAGACGACTTATGATAAGGACTTGCTCTACGCTTCTTTGTTTCAAGTTTTAAATGGCAAAGCAAAAGATATATTGGGGCGATTCAGTCTTTCTGTCACAAATCATCCAAAAAGAGATGCCGACAAGCTTCTGTATGCTAAAGAACACGGACACAACCCTGCTCACGCAGTGAACTGCATTCGTGTTGAAATTTTGCCATCACAAGAAGCAATAGAAAAAGCGAACCCCACGCAAAATGACGGGACTAGATATATAAACCTATCTGAAAAATTCATTAGGGAATTTCATTCCAGAACCCAAGTGAATTGACGGAGATAATTTGGTGAAAACCACGTTGTCTCCGTTTTTATTTTCCCAAAAAATGTCAATGTTGCTATATCAATACAAAAATGTAGAATAATAAATAATCAGTTTTTAGTTCTTTTCCATCCCCAATTTTGAGAGAAAGGTCTTCCAATTATGAGCAGACTAAGTATTGTAAAAGTGACAGAAGATGATTCTCTCACGATATCAGAAACTCTACCAAGGCGTTTACGTAAAAGAAGTCTCATTGCACCAAGTTTGCACGAAGATATCGGCGAACAATTGGTTCTCAACCTTTACAATGCTTACAAAACACGTTTCGGAGTCTACATTGCATTCAACTCTTCAAATGCCCCACAAAATCTGAATATGCCTGGGGTAATTATTCACAAACAAGATTCATATCAAGCAGATTTAACGAAGGAATCAATACTCCCTGAAAGAACAGAAGACAGGAAAGTTTTGAGCATAGACACAATAATCAGAGGTAGCTTGAAACATTTGGTTTGGCTTTTCTTTGCAACCTTAACCGACAGACGTCAGGTAAGTATGGAGGTATACAAATCTCACGTGATGATACACAAAAATCACCCAGAGATGTATACCAGGGACGTTCTGAAGATGCGAAAGGAGGAACTTGGTAGAATACTAAGTAGACATAGAGTAGGTTGTCCAAACCAATCCGCCGACTATTGGATAAAATGTGCAAGAACGTTGTTTGGTGAGTTCGGTGGCAATCCACTGAAACTCCTAAAATGTTGCGGAAGCAGTGTGGAAGGTATTGTCGAGTTTAAACGTAGAGAAAAAACCAAGAAAGGTCGTGGGTATGACCCACTCCCCGGATATGGTCCGAAAATCGCTTCACTCTACACTCTCTTCTTGGCTGAACTTAGAAAAATAAAAATGCCAGAAGATTCCTTCCCTGTTGATGTCCACGTTCAACGCTTGTTTATTCAAAATAAAGCAATCGTCAATCAAACCGACACATACAACGAAGAGTTAGAAGACATACTACGAGTTTTTATTTGTAAAGTTTCAAAGAAACATAGTCTGGATAAAGTAGCTCTGTCTCATGCTTTTTGGCAGTTAGGGAGAACCTTGTGCAATGGATGTTACAGAGTAAAAGGGATTGAATCTCTCTGCCCTGTTTACAATCAATGCCTTGGTTCCATAGAAACAAAAGATTATTACAAAGTGGGGACGTGGCCTTCGCAAGAAGCTTCAATTTTTGCGAAAAAAGGTCTAAGGACCTTTAAGCTTGGACCTGCAGATGATATCAATTTGCATCTATTCGATGAATGAGTGCGTGAAAGCCTTTAGCTTTCACGCACTTTCTTTTTGTGATAGATTTAAACCTCGCGACGAGTTGCAACACTCAAAAGGTGAGGTCTATTTGCCAAGGTGAACAGCCTTCGTTAAGTGAGTCACAAGCTCTCTTGAGGTCTCGTGCCGGACCCTCGTCGTGACCAAAACAAATCTGCAAGGCCTTGCCTTGCAGATTTTTACTTCTTAGCGAAGATACTTCTCTTATAAGTGTCCAAGTGTTCCAGTGCAATTCCGGTGCCTTTAACCACACAATAAAAAGCATCTTCAGCGAGAACCGCTTTCACTCCTGTACGTCGTTCTACCAAATCTGGGAAATGACGAAGCAACGATGAACCGCCACTCATAATAATTCCATTATCAATAATATCCGACGCTAATTCTGGTGGAGTTTCTTGAAGTACATCTTTGATTGCCTTTATCATCAAACGCATCTCTTTATCAATTGCTTTTACAATTTCATTTGTTCTTATTTCAACTGTACGTGGAAGTCCTGCAATAAAATCACGCCCTTTTACTTTCATTGCAATTTCTTCTTCTACCGGCAAAGCCGAGCCAATTTTTATTTTTATTTCTTCGGCAGTTTGATCACCAATTGCAAGATTATATGTTTTCTTGATGTAATCAATAATAGCTTGGTCTATTTTATTCCCCGCACATTTAACTGATGTACTACAAACAATACCACCAAGAGAAATCACCGCCACATCTGTGGTGCCACCACCAATATCAACAATCATTCTTCCTTGCGCTTCGTGAATAGGAATACCGGCTCCGATAGCCGCAAGAATCGGTTCTTTCACTACATAAGCATTTCTTGCACCAGCTTTCAGCGCAGCTTCTATCACAGCTCGTCGTTCAGTCGATGTCACTCCTGCAGGAACTGAAATCATCACATCTGGTTTAAAAAGATTAAAACCCTTGAGAGCTTTATTGATGTAATAACGAAGCATTGCTTCTGTCACACGATAATCAGCAATCACACCATCACGCATCGGACGATACGCAATAATAGAATCTGGTGTTTTACCAATCATTTCTTTGGCTTCATTTCCAACTGCCATAATTTTATTATCAACTTCTGAAACCGCAACCACAGAAGGCTCTACAAGAACAACTCCTTTACCTGGCAGGTAAACAAGTGTGTTTGCGGTCCCCAAATCAATACCCAGTTTCTTTACGAAAAATCCCATAGTTGACTCATTCTAACACAAAATATAGGTTTTAGGGACTAGGGACTAGGTTATAGAAAATACGTAAAATACTGTAAAATAAAGGTAAAATAGAGTGCGGGACGAAAAAGCTTCGCTTTTTCGTCCCGCCACTAGTCCCCAGTCCCTAGTCCCTATATACTATCCCCATATGCGCGTCCTCACTGTCGCTCCCCTCACGAATGGAATCCCTTATGAGGAACTTTCATATTTTTCTAAAGACAATATTGATGCTGGTGATTTGGTAGAAATAAATATCAAACGTCGAGTTTGTAAAGGTTTGGTTTTGGATGCACAAAATGCAGAAGAAGAACGCCAATCGCTTCGTCACGCATCATTTGGTTTAAAAAAAGTTTCAAAAGTTATTACAAAACAATTCTTACATCCAAAACTTTGGAAAGCACTTTCATATTGTTCATCATATTTAATACAACCCCTAGGAACAATAGTCTATGATTTACTTTCGGAAAAATCATTTGAAACATTAATACCTGTAACAGTTCCTGATAATGGAAAAGGTTTTGAATTACTTTTACTCGAACAAAGTTATGGAGAACGTATCACCCGTTACAAAACAACTGTCCGCGAATCATTCTCAAAAAAATATTCTTTGGTTATGTTTTTCCCAACTATTACAGATTTGGAATATGCCCGTGATGAACTCGCTCACGGTATCGAAGAATATGTAATCACCCTTCATAGTGGTCTTACCGAAAAACAATACAAAGAAGCGGAACAATCAATAATAAAAACTTCTCATCCAATATTAATACTTTCCACACCATCTATACTTCCTTGGATTAGAAAAGATCTGGGACTTGTAGTAATAGAGCGCGAACACAGTCATTATTATTTTACTCACGGTGATAATGGCTATGATATGCGAGTGGTTATTGAAAATCTTGCAAAGGGAAGTAATATACCCTGTCTCTTGGGTTCACATATGCTTTCACTTCGAGCACATTTACTTCACAAACAACGCGACGCTCACGAAGTGATGCCATTACAATTTCGGAATGATGCACCTATTTTTGTAATACCAATGACAGATGAAAACAAAAGTGCCAGCCCATATCTTTCGCGCACAACCCTTTCACTTTTACACGCATCTTCTATTTCAAAAAAAGGACATTATTTTTTATATGCTCATCGAAAAGGAATGTACCCTACAACAATCTGTTCTGATTGTGGAACATTATTTACCTGTCCGAAATGTAATCGCCCATACGTGCTGCACAAAATTGCTGGGATGCGTACTTATGTTTGTCACGGTTGTGAAAATATAGTTCAATTAGATGAAGATACGACGCTATCGTGTCGTCACTGTGGTGGATGGCGAATGGCGACATTAGGCATAGCCACCACGGGTATAGAAGAAGAATTAAAAAGATTAGGAATACCTCTCTTTGTGATTGATGGTGAACGAACATCTACTCGTGCCAAAGTAAAAAAAGCACACAAGGAATGGATAGACTCTCCGTATGGCGTACTTATTGGTACAGAGATGGCACATAATATAGTAAGAACTTGCGACGGAATTATTATTCTTTCTCTTGATTCTTTATTTTCACTCCCAGAATATAGGACTGATGAAAAGATTTTAAATCTTGTGACAGAAATGGCAGAAAAAATAAAAATAAAAAAGATTGGAGATAATCCAGATGACGGCAAACTCATACTTCAGACTAGATTAAAAAATATGCCTGTAATAAAACAACTCACCTCTCCAAGTTTTAGGGAAGTATATGATGTGCTTTTGAAAGAACGTGAGCAATTCTTGCTTCCTCCACGTT
This sequence comes from bacterium, assembly GCA_023267555.1. GTDB lineage: Bacteria > Patescibacteriota > Minisyncoccia > Phycocordibacterales > UBA5272 > UBA11704. The sequence goes on along the minus strand of JAHFMZ010000004.1, from coordinate 6,164 downwards.
ATACAGTTATTAAAGCATCGTTTAATAATTTACAAGATGATTTACGAACTCGTATGGAACAAGAGCTTGAACCTTATGTTGTAGAATGGTTCGAACAAGGTCGTGGCGTAACTCTTTTATTCATTCACGTAAAAGAAACTGAATGGGCAAATAATCTTCCGGTGCGTGACAGAATAAAACGAATTGTCTATGATGGCAATCCCCTCGTCAACCCTCTCCATTTTTTCATCTAACTATAAATAATTAAATAACCCCATCTGCGTTGTTGTGGGTCCCCGCTCGCTCATCAACGTACTATCTCGTACGTCTTCTTCGCTCGCTTCCCCACGCCTAGCATCTAAGGTCATTTACTTATTTCTAGAAAACTATAATATTTCTTCTCTTTACAAAAATATGATAAAGTAGCCTAATGAAAGTCAAAGATACTATCATTCAAATAGATGACAATGAGAAGAATCCACTTCGAGCGACAGCACGAGCTGTCAAAAAAGAAGAGTTTGGTACTCCATATTTAAAAGAAGTTGTAGAGACAATGCAAACTGCTCTCGCACGTGAACAAGACGGTGTTGCTCTCGCTGCTCCACAAATTGGTTTATCGCTCCGTATATTTGTCGTTGCACCAAGTGCTTATCCCGAGGATGCGAAATGGAAACCTATTGTTTTTATTAATCCAAAAATTACAAAAGCTTCCAAAAAGAAAGCCGAAATGCAAGAAGGTTGCCTTTCTGTTAGATGGACATATGGTACGACCACGCGCTCAATCAGCGCAACAGTTGAAGCCCACGATATAAATGGAAATAAGTTTAGTTACGGAGCATCTGGATTAGTCGCTCATATTTTTCAACACGAGACAGATCACTTAGACGGTATCTTATTTATAGACCACGGATTTAATTTTGAAGAATTTACGGAAGAAGAAGTGAGAGCCTCCGCACAGAAAGATAAAAAATAAAAATGAACAAAAATATTTCTTTTGCTTTTTTTGGAACAGGTGCGCTTGCAGAAAGTGTGTTGGCTTCACTTGTAAGAAATGGATACACACCAACATTAATTGTTACTAAACCAGATAGTCCTCAGGGACGTCATTTACAAATGACTGCACCACATATAAAAACTTGGGCAGAAATGAAAAATATTCCTGTGTTTCAGCCAATTTCGCTTCGCGAAATCGGTTCCGACTCCCCTCTTCATTCTCAAAAATTTGATGTATTCATTGTGGCAAGTTATGGAAAAATAATTCCAGAAGAGATTTTAAATATTCCTAGACACGGCATATTAAATGTTCATCCATCACTTCTCCCAAAATATCGTGGACCATCTCCGATAGAATCTGCACTTTTAGATGGTTGCACAGAAACTGGCGTGAGTATTATAAAACTAGACAGCGAAATGGACCACGGACCGATACTCGTGCAAACTGCATTTACAATTGATAAAGAAGCGACAGCTGGAACACTTGAAGTCTCTTGCGGGCAACTCGGGGGCGATTTACTTTCACAAATTTTACCTTCATATATTGATGGCTCCCTTATTCCAAAAGAACAAGAGCATAGCAAGGCTACTATTTGCAAAAAAATAGAAAAAACATTGGGCGAAATTAAATTAAATGATAATGCAGATGATGTGCGCAGAAAATTTCGTGCCCTTACTCCTTGGCCAGGGATTTATTTTTTTATAACACATAATGAAAAACAGATACGCGTAAAAGTGACCGGGATTGACCTTGTTACAATGATAGAAAAGAACGACACTGCAAAAAATATAATCACCTTAGTTATTCCTGAAGGAAAAAAAGAAATGTCTTTTGAATCGTTTTCGAGAGGATACTTAAAATAAAGAAATCAATGAAGATACGCGAAGGGCGCATATTTTTGGAAGAAAATGTACAGCTAGTACATTGACTGACAAAAATATGCGCCCGACAAAGTAGATTCGCGATTTATTAATTTATAGTGATTTTTTCGACAATAGCATCTTGCAGTGGTCTATCCGCTCCATCCGTTTGCAAATCTCCAATACGAAGCACAACATCAAGTCCTTTGGTTACGTGACCAAATACTGTGTGTTTACCAACAAGCCAAGGTGTACCAGTGATAGCCGTCACGATGAAAAATTGACTACCATTTGAATTTGGTCCAGAATTTGCCATAGCGAGAGTCCCCTGTACAAATTTATCGTCTGATGAAATTTCATCTTTAAATACATAACCTGGGCCTCCTGTCCCCCATCTGTCTTTATTAGCAATGTCTTTTGATAGTGGATCACCTCCTTGTATCATAAAGTCACGAATAACTCTGTGAAAACGTGTGCCATCATAAAAATGATTTATTGCTAATGTCGCAAAGTTGGTGACTGTTGCTGGAGTAGTTGAAGAGAAAGTAACCTCAATAACTCCCTTATTCGTTACAATAGTCGCACTTGTGATTTTTTCTGGTAGCTGCATAGTGGTTGTAGTTGATGTCTTTAAATTAGATTCTGTACCTTTTGTATATTTTATTGGTGTTGTTATTTTTTTAATTTCTGTTGTAACTTGAGTGCTGGTTGCTTCATTAATTACTTGCACTTGGGGAAGTCTAATATTTCCTTGAAGGAAATATGCAATACCTCCCAAAATTACTATCAAAACTGCTATAACCGAATACGTTACTTTTATATTACTATCCATAAATTTACATTAATCTTTTAAATAAATTTTTTACTTTGTGAGCACTTCTTCGCATAACTGAATGCTCTTTATCTTTATGTTGCGTAACTTCACGCACCAACATATCTTTTAATATATCTATAGACTTATAAAGATCATCTTGTGTTGTTCGTAATGTTATTTCTTTTCCTTTAATATGTAATTGTGCTTCTGCCTGAAATACGTCTCCGTGCTGATGATGATTAGTTGTCTTTGCAAGTTCTAGTGAAAGCTTTGCGCTTGTATCTCCGTGTGACACATACTTTCCAACCATTTTCATTTTATCAAGAGCATAACCCCTTATCGATTCTGTTATTTCCATATGAACACCAGTTATAATGATATGCATATATTTTTATTATATATAATTAGTTCTATATTTTTAGTATACCATCACCATAACTTATGTATATACATAAAAAATGCTTTAAATAAGCTCTATTTATAATTTTGGTATATACTATTAGTATATGATAAAACACAATTTTACAATCAAAGAAATCCTTATTTCTGCGTGGCACGCAACAAAAAAGAATGCTTGGTTTTTGGCATTAATGTTTTTTGTATCAGTCACGATAATGACGGTAACACGTCACACAGGAATAATCGGAGGTCTTATAAATATATTAATTGGTATTTCCATAATTAATATTTCATTAGTAATCGCTAGTGGTAAAACACCAAATTATTTAGATACTGTTTCAATTTTCAAAAATTACAAAATATTTTGGCATTATTTAATCGCTTCAATTTTATGTGTAATTATTGTCTTGGGTGGATTAATATTATTTATCCTTCCTGGTATATATCTCGCTGTTCGTCTTCAATTTTATAAATTTTTAATTGTTGATGATGAAAATCTAAGACCAGTTGCTGCTCTCAAGAAAAGTATGAAAATGACTAAAGGTCACTTTTGGAAATTATTTGGTTTTATATTAGCTATCATATTATTAAATATAGTCGGTTTATTGGTATTCATTATCGGACTTGCTATAACTATTCCTGTATCGGTATTGGCCACAGCCTTCTTGTATAAAAAGTTTGCTCACGCGTACGAATCTGTCGCTGGTGCATAAGTTTTTAAGTTATATATATTTTATAAGGACAAAAACGAGTTCTTGCGAATTTGATGATTTTCTTGTATGATTATGGTTACATTTCTATAGAAATGTGTGAGCAAAAAAAATCATATTCCGTGGTAGCTCAGCGGCAAAATAAATATAGACAGTGAGCGTAAGCGAACTGCGAAGAATACCCCATTATTTTGAAGCAAGAGAACTAGTGTAATAAAACCATATTCCGTGGTAGCTCAGCGGTAGAGCAGTTCGCTGTTAACGAATTGGTCGTAGGTTCGATCCCTACCCACGGAGCACTGAAAAATCTAATCCCCCCATTCGGGGGATTTTGATTTTTCGTGCTCCGTGGAGTACGACGCCTGCGCGTCGTACGTGTAGGGATCGAATACAGGTCAGAAATCTGCTTCGAGCGTAGCGAGGCAGATTTGTGACCGATCCCTACCCCCACCACCATTGACAAGTCTCCTAAAAAATTATAGAGTAATTTTGTTCTTTTCTTAACCTGTGGAGAGCCAAATGGACAGCCAACAGCTACTCAGTAAGATACAGAGGTTAGCGGGGAAAATCAGTGATGTCGCCACACAAATCACCATAAGCGAAAGCCTCGGCTTTGCAATCCCCCTCCCTACAGATGTGGATGAACAGACCATATCTGAAGTACATCAAGGACTCAGGAAGTTACAGTGGTCGCTTGAAGTTCAAGCGATGAGAGGCAAAACCTACGTCGTGCTATTCCCTCTCGGTTGATTTTGACAAATATGGACCGCCAAGCAGAAATCTGCTTCGGCGGTTTATTTTTTTATATGATAAACTTTTATTAGATAACTTATAATTTAAATTAAAATATGATAAAAGGAAATTTTATTGGTGCAACAATTGTTGCAGTAATATACACGATTTATATATTAAAGAATCCCCTTGCAACAAAATTGCAAACGGTGTTAGTGTTAGTAATTCTTAATGCTTTGACCATAGTGCTTATGACTTATGCATTCAAAAATGTATAAAGAAAATAAAAATAACTAAAAAGCCTTGCATAGCAAGGCTTTTTAGTTATTTATTATTTCTCACCAAATATCCTAGTCATCACTTTTTCATAAATAAACTTAACTTCTTCCAAAAATCCTGTACTAGGTTTAATAATTATTGGTGCTGGTTTTTTAATTTCTGTTTTTACTGGAGCAACTTTAACAGTGGTACCCTTTTTCACTTGTGATGTTGTAATAGTTACTGGTGTTGAAATAATTGGAGCGACATAACTTACACGCAAAGTATTTAACATTGCTCTAGTTGCCGGACCCACCTCTCCTAGAGGATTCAAACTATAAGCAACTTGGAATTTGATAACCGCATCTTTAGTTATCGGACCAAAATATCCAGTGATTTTATTAAAGTTGTAATAACCATATTCTTTCAATATTTGTTGTAACGCAACTACTTCCACTCCATCGTCACCCATAGCCAAATGATTTATAAATGTATAATTTGAAGTAGTTGAAGCAGAAGGAGCTTCTGTAATTACAGAATTAGGTAACGGTACGGTAACTGTTGGAATTGTTGTAGTAGATGTCGAAACAGAAGCTGTCGGTATATAAGAAGAGACAAAGTAACCGCCGCCGCCAGAAATTCCTCCCCCACCTAATGGTGGATTATTTACGCTCACTGTGGAAGTGTGTGTAGAAACAACGCCATATTGATCAGTGATAGTAAGAGTGACTGTATACGTACCAGATGAAGCGTATGTATGTGATTGATTATTTCTTAACGTTGCAGTGCTTACAGTTGTAGTTCCTGTGCCATCACCAAAATTCCACGCATATGTCCAATTATCTACAAGGTCAGTACCGTTTGGATCAGTACTTGCATCAGAAATACTTACGCCTAAATTACTTGCCGAAATAGTGAATGTTGCTGTTTGAGGATAATTCACAAGTGTCGTGATAGGGGTAGAAGTAGATATAACAACAGTTGTCGTACCGTCCGGCATCAAAATCGAGCCGGAAGACATAATTCCATTAGTAATAACTGCGTTTGTTACAGTTGTATTATTAAGTGTCGTTCCAGTAATTATGGTACTGGTTCCGGTGATAGTTACCCCAGTAAGTGTTGAATTATTTACGCTTCCGCCATTAATATTTGAATTTGTTGAAGTTGCATTAGTGAGTGTTGCATTTGAAATACTTCCACCAGATACAAATGACCCACTACTTATTGTTGAAGTTGCAATTGTTGTATTTTGAATTGTACTTAAATCAATCGTACTTGAAGTAAGTGTCGACGTCGCCACCACCGCATCCGTACTTGTAGCTTGGGTAAAGGTAGAATTAGATACAGTAGAAGTAGCTACATAGGAACTAGCCACAGTAGAGAAAGTAACATCAGAGAAGTAGATATGGGAGTTACCA
>JAHFMZ010000018.1 GCA_023267555.1 bacterium | reverse complement strand
ATAATTTTACTCCTAGGAATTCTTATGCCATTTTTGGACAAGACTTCATTTGTTTTATTTTTATCAATAGTTAAAATAGAAACTTTTGACGACGATCCAACAAACTTTATTTCTGCCTTTTCTAATTTTTCTTGAAGTTCACCATCTTCACCGTAAGTGCCGTGAATAATAGGAAGAACAACGTTAACATTTTGTTTTTTTATCTCATTTATTCCATCTTGCTCTTCAAAGAGCATGTCGCCAATCTTATATTTTTTATCTTTAGCCACAAATACTTCTAAAACATCAAACTTACTGTGGTCTATATTTTCTAAAATATTTTTGGCAGACGAAATAGATACGTGGTGTTCACTTCCTATACCACCAAATAAAATAGCTACTTTAATCATTTTAATTTTATAAACTTTACTTCTGTTGCTTCTTTATGTTGCTCATCCACATCACCACTTTCGTCTTTTATACAAGTGGTATTTTTACATATTTCTGGTCTATTTTCATAATCTAAACACTTACCACTATCTTTATCATAATTTACGCAATTAAATGTAACAACTCTATCAGTATCAATTTTTTCTTCTGGCACGATAATTTCCCCTGTTTCTTTCCATATTTTACTCCCATCTTTATCTTTTGGAGATTCAAAACCATCTCTAATCGCTCTTTGATCAATTTTTACTGGGTTACAACAAAAGCTACAGTTTTTATCTAGGCACGGAGCGTGTTTATTAAAATTTTCCATACTTTTAATTATAACATTATATACACTAGTCATCTCTACTTTTGCTATACTGACCTCAAATGAAAACTCCTTTGGATTCTCCCATTTCATCCATCAATCGTATTACTCCAGACCACGCCTTGGGACTAAAACGTCTTGGAATATCGACCATAAAAGACTTGCTCTATCATTTCCCTGTTCGCTATGCCGATATGCGCGAAATTGCTGGCACAAGCACACTTAAAACTGGAGAATCAATAACTATTTATGGTGTGATGGAAAAAGTATCAGTACGAAGAAGTTTCAAAGGTCATATTCCAATGACCGAAGCTCGTGTCGCAGATAATACAGGAACAATTCGTTGTGTTTGGTTCAATCAAGCCTATATCGGGAAAATGTATCCCAATGGAACAAGAATAAAAGTATCTGGCACGGTGGGAGAAGATAAAAAAGGATTTTTATTATCCAATCCAAGTATTGAACGTGCGGGCTCTGTCATTCCAGAATCGCAAGAAAGTTTATTCGCGCCAAATGCTGACACTGAATTTTTAACTCCAATTTACAGAGAAACAAAAGGAGTTTCCTCTCTTTATTTATACACTCTGATAAAAAAAATTGCACAATCCGGTTCACTCAAAGAAGTTTATGATCCGATACCATCTCATATAATTAAAAAATTAAGCCTACCAGAATTAAAAGATGCTCTTTTATATATTCATTTCCCCAAAAATGAATCGCTCACCATCGCCGCCCGCAAGCGATTTGCCTTTGAAGAAATATTTTATCTACAACTAAAACAATATCAAGAAAAAATAGAAGCCAAACATTCTCTCGCCTATTCAATTTCTGTGAATAAGACAAAAACAAAAAAGTTTATAGATTCGTTTCCCTTTACCCCAACCGATGCACAACTAAATGCTATTGATTCAATATTAAAAGATTTATCACGCAAAGAACCAATGGGAAGATTACTCGAGGGAGATGTGGGAAGTGGAAAGACTTTTGTCGCAGCTGTTGTTTCAGAGGCAGTTTTACAAAATAGAATTGGCAAAACTGGTACGGCTTTACAAATAGCCTATATGGCACCAACAGAAATTTTGGCAAAACAACATTTTGAAAGCTTTATCAAATATTTCAAAAATACTAACGTTGAAATTGGACTACTCACTGGTGCTGGTTGTTCAAAGTTTCCGAGTAAAGGAAATCCCTCATCACACACATCTATTTCTCGTACACAATTATTAAAATGGCTAGAAGATGGACGAGTATCTATTGTAGTCGGCACACACGCATTGATTCAAAAAACAGTAAAGTTTGCGAATTTAGCTTTAATTATTATTGATGAGCAACATCGTTTTGGGGTGCGTCAACGCAAAGCATTGGCACAAAGTAGAGACGTAAAGAAAAAAGAGTTACCACATTTATTATCTATGACAGCCACCCCTATTCCCCGCACTCTTGCGCTAACCATATTCGGTGATCTTGATTTAACTGTAATTGATTCTATGCCAGAAGAACGCAAAAAAATTATTACCGAAATAGTACCGAGAACAAAACGTAACGAGACTTATGAAAAAATAAGAAAAGAATTACAAGCTGGTCATCAAGTGTATGTCATTTGTCCACGCATTGATGAACAAGATGAAGACGAACGTCAAAAAAGAATATTGAAAAGTGTAAAAGAAGAAGCCGAGCGTTTGGCTAATGATATTTTCCCAGAATTTATTGTAGATATTTTACACAGCAAAATGAAGAAAGAAGAAAAGGAGGAAGTGATGCAAGATTTCTTGGACAAAAAATCTGACATCTTGGTTGCGACATCTGTAATTGAAGTCGGCATAAATGTACCAAATGCTACGGTGATTATTATTGAACACGCGGACAGATTTGGACTCGCTCAATTACATCAATTACGTGGTCGTGTCGGTCGCAGAGAATATCAATCATATTGTTTTTTATTTACTGAAAGTGTAGGAGAAATAACTCAAACAAGATTGAAAGCGCTTGTTAATGCCAAAAATGGATTTGAATTGGCTGAAGCCGATATGATGGCACGTGGTATAGGAATGTTAATGGATGGAAAACAATGGGGAATGAGCGACTTGGCGATGGAGGCAATTAAGAATCCGAAATTAGTTGAAATAGCTAGAGATGAAGCCCGTGAATTATTGGACAATGATAATACACTTGAAAATTATCCAGACCTAGCATCCATAATTAAGAAACGAGAAAATGTACATATGGAATAAATTGTGCATCCGCCTGGACTCTCCTACAAATAAATTTTTGTCGTCACAAAAATTTTTCGCAGGCCACTCCTCGGCATTTTGATTGCTATCAAAATATGCCTGTGGCTTTCTCGTCCAGACGAAACACAAGCAGATGTGTTTCTGCGATGCACAAAGATTACTTTGTGCATCCGCCTGGACTCGAACCAGGGACCAGTCGTGTATAAGACGACGGCTCTACCAACTGAGCTACGGATGCATACTGCTAAACTATACCAAAAATACACAATTTATTCCACATATTAAATATTAATAAAAATAAAAATTTATTTCCCCATTTCTCAAAAAAATAGTAAAATAAATCCAGAACGCACATTTTTTATAAACTTTTTACGAGGTCTGTTATGAGTGTCTCGGGTATATCACCTGTTTTGCCAATGCAACCAAGTTTGCCGTCAGCAGCTGTAAAACAACCGAGCGTTGCAGAAGCAATAAATGAAGCAAGAAAAGAAGCACCAAAACCATATCCTGATTTTGTTATAAACATCGGAGCAGTCTCAAAAGTTGGGGATAATCTATCCTATGAAAATATTTCTTCGAAAGGAATAAGTTTTAAATAGTAACCATCTTTAATTCAAAGAAGCAACTAGAACGGTTGCTTCTTTTTTATAACATTAGTGCGTATAAATATTTACAAAGACAGTATAAGGTATAGACTAATATTAAACCTTTCTTTGCATTTATAAGAAGAAGGGATTCGTTCGAAGAAACTTAAACAAGGAGATTTAAATATGGGGAATAGAACTTGCCGTCTTCTGCCTGGTGGTTGTGATTGTCTCTACGAACAGGACGAAAAGAAATGTCCTATCGTCAAAGAGGAATCGCACACCTGCTGTGGAATGATAGGAACGGCCGGTGCAAAAACAGATTTCGCAACAGTGCGCGGAGTCCTGATGCGAGAAACAAAGCCAGACGGCCACGGGCATCTGTCTGACGGCGCCCTTATCGCGAGGGCGCCAATGCAAATAAGAATCTAAGGGGTCTCCCCCAGATTACCAAAAAGGTAGCCAGCTGGCTGCCTTTTTTAATTTTATAAACTAATTAACTCTTCTTCTTTTTTTCTTTTCGGAATAATTCCGTTTGTCAAAAGTAACTTTTCAAATTCTTCGCGTTCAATATTTTCTACACGCATAAGTTCTACAGCAATCACATCAAGTACATTTCTTTTTTCAAGAATAATATTGTGTGCTCTCTGCCAAGCTTCATCCATAATACGCTTGACTTCCGCATCAATTTTTTCTCCAAAAGCTTCACTGTATTCTTTATTATAAAATACTGTGCGTTGTTCCCCTTCTGGAACAAGCGCCATCGGGCCGAGCTCACTCATACCATATTTTGTAACCATAGCTCGTGCCATCGCGGTTGCTACTTGTAAATCATTTGATGGGCCAGTAGTTATGTCTCCAAATATTTCTTTTTCAGCAACATATCCACCGAGTGACATTGCAATATCATCCAAAAATGTCGCCCGACTCATTAAACGTCTTTCATCAAGTGGAAGCTTGAGTGTGTATCCCCCGGCGTGACCACGCGCGATAATAGAAATCTTATGCACTGGATCAGCATCTGGCAAACAAGATGCAACAAGTGCGTGTCCGGCTTCGTGATATGCTGTAATTTTCTTTTCTGCTGGTGTGAGTATGTGACTCTTTCTTTCGGGACCAAGCATCACTTTTTCTATTGAACGAATCAAATCAAATTGCGCGACGCTGGTGCGTTCTTCACGAGCAGCAAGTATCGCTGCTTCATTCATAAGTGAAGACAAATCTGCACCAGAAAATCCTGGAGTGCGTTCTGCGATTACTTTTAAATTAACATCTTCTGCTAACGGCTTTTTCTTTATATGAACTGAAAGTATAGATTCACGATCATTTCTATCTGGCAAATCAAGAGTGATACGTCTATCAAATCGTCCAGGGCGAAGAAGGGCTTGATCAAGCACATCTGGTCTATTCGTCGCTGCCATCACAATCAAATTTATTGTTGGCTCAAAACCATCCATCTCAACCAAAATCTGATTCAATGTTTGTTCTCGCCCCTCGCCTTGTCCACCAAGTGAAGGAGAACGTGTGCGTCCGACAGCATCAATTTCATCTATAAAAATAATCGCGGGCACAGATTTTTTTGCCATATCAAATAAATCTCGTACACGTGAAGCGCCGACCCCCACAAACATTTCTTCAAACTCTGAACCAGAAAGATGAAAGAATGGCACTCCAGCTTCTCCAGCAACTGCCCGTGCGAGCATTGTCTTTCCAGTACCAGGTGCCCCCATCAATAACACTCCTTTTGGAATTTGAGCACCAATGTCAATAAACTTTTTTGGAGCACGAAGAAATTCTACAATTTCTGCTAATTCTTCTTTAGCTTCTTTCGCACCAGCAACATCTCTAAAAGTTATTTTTTCTTTAACATCATCTGGATGAATAATTTTTGCTCTTGATTGTCCAAAAGACAAAGCTTGCATATTTGCTCCCTTAATTCCTCGTGCCAACCACCAAATCATAAATCCTAAAAATACAATCGGTAACACAAAAGGAATTATTGATCCCCAAAAAGCAAGACCGGTGTCATTCTTAACTGTAATTTTGGTAGAAGCTAAGGTAGAAGTACTAACTCCATAAGCCAAAAGAGTATTAACCACGGAAGTATTGGTTTCTTTTTTACTAGCTATTGTGGATTTATCAATTTTAATTGCTGTAACATTATCTCCCTCAACTTCAATAGAAGTTATTTGTTTTTGATTCACGAGTGTCGCGAATTCTGATAATGGAATTGTCTGTATTACTTTACTTTTTTGTAATAGTGAATACCCCCAAGTTAAAACCATAAAAATAACTAAAGCGGTTATGAGTTGCTGTGATAATCCTCGCAATTTTGGACCCAAAGAGGTCTTTGTTGTTGATTTCTTTATTTTATTTGAGAATTTTGTCCTTGCCATTAGGCTATTCTAGCATAGTGAATAGTAATCGGTAAGCAGTGAATAATGGTGTAGGAAAATTCAATTTCCCCGTCACTGGTCACTGCCCACCAATTACTGATACACTACTTAATATGAAATTGGTCATAAATAAAAAGTTACATCTGACTTATGTTATTTCTCAAACCTATGAAGCGGGTGTGGAGCTTTTTGGCTTTGAAGTAAAATCTTTGCGCGGAAAACAAGGCGGTCTTGATGGTGCCAAAGTAATTATTCGTGGTGGCGAAGCCTTTTTGGTTGGGGCATATATTCCACCATATCAACCAGCAAACACAGAAAAGTCATATGACCCTTATCGCACTCGTAAACTTTTACTTAACAAGTCTGAAGTTGCAGAATTGTATAATCACGAACAATCAAAAACCTTGACATTACACCCTGTTTCGTTGTATAATAAACATAATCTCATCAAATGTGAGATTGCTGTTTGCAAAAAGAAAGACAGTAAAGACAAGCGAGAAGATATTAAAAAATCTATCGCACGTCGGGAATTACGTTCTATATAAAAAAGTAAAACGGGGGTGATCTTTGGCTTCGATAATAAGAATATGATGTATGTGCTGTGTCGAGACTTCTCTATAACTCGTACAATTTAGAGAAACTATGTTGCAAAAACAACTAGTAAAGCTATTCCATCGCCTTACGCGTTTGGTCTAGTTCCAGCATTCGTCTAATTTAGACCAATCTGGTGTCCTTCTTTTTCGTATCTGCGGAAAAAGTCTGGGCAATATAACAGCGGAAGTAGATTATGATGTTGCATAGCAACATAATCGAAAAATAAATGCTATACATTCATTGTTTTCGTTTGTTTTTTATAATGAATATGAACACACGAAGCAAACTATACACAGTAGATATGTGCACTATACCTTATTAGACGGCGGTTCGATTCCGCCCACCTCCACAAAATAATAAAATACCCGTAAGGTTACTTACGGGTATTTTATTATTTCTATTTTGTGACCGATTCCGCCCTTGCCCTATCTACTTCCTCTAATTTATGTTATTATATCCCCATAAAACCCCTTGGCAGAAAAAGTAAACATCAATAATAATATTCGTTCTCTCAAACTCCGTGTCATTGGACACAAAGGAGAAAACTTAGGCGTGATTACAAAAGAAGAGGCAATGGCTACTGCAAAGAATCTAGGACTTGATTTAATTGAAGTCTCTCCTCACGCTGACCCCCCTGTTGCGCGTATAGCTGATTACGGAAAATATACTTATGAAACTTCCAAGAAATTAAAAGAAGTAAAAGCAAAAGCACATATCACTGAAACCAAAACAGTACAATTAAGTGTTTCTATCAGTGAAAACGACTTGATGATAAAGGCAAAGAAAGCTGCAGAATGGATAAATGAGGGTCATCGCGTAAAAATAGATTTACAATTAAAAGGTCGCACGAAATATATGGATGATAAATTCTTACGTGAAAGAATGGATAGAATACTTGCGATTATTCCAGCGGATTACAAAATTGCAGAACCGTTGAAAAAGATACCTAAATCAATGATGGTTGTGTTGGAGAAGGCGAAATAAAATAAACAAATGGGGCCTACGGCCCCATTTGTTTATTTTATTTCGCCTTCTCATTGTATTATGACGGTATCTGCTTGATATTACGAACAATCTGTGATAAAATACCCAAACTATTCCGTACAAGGTTAGAACCGTATGAAAACAAACAAATCATTCCTCAAGCGACTCAAGGTCACAAAAAATGGAAAAATAATTGGTCGCAAACCAGGAATTCGCCATTTCAATGCAAAAACATCTCGTAGTAAACAACTTGCTGGTAAACGAGGTCAAGAATTTGCTATGACAGGAAGAGAAAAATCTCGTTTCTTACCAGGTCTTCTATAATTATTTAATCAACTACTATGTCACGCGTAAAAAGAAGTTTAATGGCGATGAAGCATCGTCGCAATGTCCTCAAACAAGCAAAGGGCTTTCGTTTTGGACGCAGCAAGAAAGAAGTAGAAGCAAAAGTAGCTCTTCGTCACGCTGGAGCATATGCTTTTGCTCATCGTAAAGATAAAAAGACTGATATGCGTCGTCTTTGGACAACTCGTCTTAATGCTGGACTTCGCGCACTTGGTATCACCTATTCTGTATTCATTGATAAACTCACAAAAAAGAATATTATTTTAAATCGTAAAATGCTTGCAGAGATTGCAGCTGAAAATGAAAGTGCGTTTACAAGAATTGTAGAACAAGTAAAAGCATAAACAATAGAAGTAAAAGAGCGACCCTTCGGGTCGCTCTTTTACTTCTACAACACCTAAGTCTGACTTTAGTTAAAAATTGCCTCAGATACGCGGAGCCTAGGAATTTTTGGAAGAAGACGTACATATAGTACGGCGACTGAGAAAAATTCCGTAGCGACAAAGTAGATGGAGTAATTTTTAACTAAAGCCTCACTTCAACTTCACCATTCTCCTCCTTCTTTTTTATCATTGCAATTAATTTTTCAACCATTGTTTTTGGATCTTTTTCAAAAATGATATTCGGATTTTCACGATTTCCATTTTTAATGATATTTTGTATCACCTCATCTGTAGCCCATTCCCCCTCAAGGATACCAAGGGGCATATTTGCCTCCCAGGCTACTGTAAACTCGTGAATAGTGCCAATTCTGCCACAACCAATAACAACCGCATCAGAAGACCGAACAAGCATCAAATCGCGACCCGGGAACCCAAAACCAGTGTAAATAACCGTATCCAATGCTTTGAGTGGAAGATGATAAACCTCCAGATGTTCTTTTTTACTAGCGGCCGGAGATAGCCCAAAAGAAAATCCCCCAGCTTCTTTTGCGCCTTCGGCAGCATACATAGGAAAGCCACTTGTAGCTCCAGTTATGATTTGAGCTCCCTGTCTTGCAATTTCACGACCGAGTTCTTTCGCAATTGGTATCACCGATGCTCCACAATGTGCCACCTCTGCTGCACCTGATACACTGATTGTTATTCTTTGAGCTTTCATATTTAATAGTTTACAGTTTTTGGTTTATAGTTTCCAGTGAATTACATTAATCCAATTCAATAACATCTCCCTTCTCCGGAACAGTTACTGGCACCTGATATGTTTCGTGAATTCTCTGACCAAGATAATATGCACTCTTTGGTTCACCTAATACAACAAAAACTTTTTTGAGTGTTGATGCAGTCGAAGCAACGAATTCCAAAAGATGATCCCCGTCTTTGTGTGCAGAAAATCCGTGAATATTAACTATACGTGCATTAACCTTTACGAGATTATCACGTATAAAAACTTCTTTTGCTTCATCTACAATATGACGACCAAGAGTATTCGCAGCTTGATACCCAACAATGATGATGGTGCTTTTTGCATCTGGTAAATATTTTATTTCGTGATGAAGAATGCGTCCTCCATTACTCATACCACTTCCAGCAATAATAACTTTTGGACGAGTGTCATTATTTATTGCCTTACTTTCATCCGGTGAAGGTGTTTGAATTAGACCTTTAAAAGCAAAAATATCATCACCACTTTTAATAGTCTTCTCAATATTTTCATTAAACCAACTGTCATACTTTTTATAAATCTTGGTGATATTAATACCCAAAGGAGAATCTAGGTACACAGGAATTTCTGGTATTTGTTTTCCTTCCACGAGTTCATTAAAAGCCAACAACATTTCTTGGGTGCGTTCAATAGAAAAAGCTGGGATAATCACAGTCCCGCCTTTTGCAATTGTAGAAGTGACCGCTTCTTTAAAAATCTCGATACGTTTATCTTTATCTTTGTGATTTCTATCACCATACACACTTTCCATAACCAAATAATCAATATTTTTAAGTGGAGTAGTATCCTTCATAAGTGGTGAAGGATTATTTCCCAAGTCACCAGTGAAAGCCAATCTCTTACCCTTATATTCAATTTCAATCATTGCACTTCCCAATATATGTCCTGCATCGTGAAAAGTAAAAGTAGCATCACCATCATTTGTTTTTACCGCAAGTGGTTTTTCATAAGTAACAGTTGTTGTCCATAAATGCATAGTTTCAAGGACATCTTTTTCTGTATATAATGGTTCATTTCCATTGTGCGCGGCTTCTTTTCCCAAGACTCCCATAGAATCGAGCATAATGAGCTCGGCCATCTCCCGAGTAGGTTCGGTACTAATAATTTTTCCACGAAAACCATCACGCACTAGTCGTGGAATACGGCCAACGTGATCAAGATGTCCGTGTGTTACAAAAAGTGTATCGATACTTTTTGGATCATATTTAAATGGTTCTTGATTAATTGGGAGAGAATATTTTTCTCCTTGTACTAGACCACAATCAACCAAGAATTTTTTACCACCAATTTCAACCAAAAAGTTTGATCCGGTTGGCATCTGCGCCCCTCCTTCGAAGGTAATACGGAATGTGGACATAAAAATAATTTATTTAAAAATTTATACACTTAGATGAAATTCGAGGCGAAACGAAGATTTTCACTGAGTCGTACTTTTGTACGATGAAGGGAAAATCTGATGTTTCAACAAAGAAGTTCGCTAAGTGCATAAATTTTTATTTTCGAATAAAAAGATAAGCAATACTCATACCTATCCAACCATCAACAAAATCTTTTATTGTGTCGGGCCATCCACTCCACGTTAATACTAAT
>JAHFMZ010000017.1 GCA_023267555.1 bacterium | reverse complement strand
AAGATTATTATATTGATTTTAACTATCCAATTATTATTAAGCCAATAAGTGAAGGTTCTAGTATAGGTTTATTTAGATTTGAAAATGAAGAGGAATATAAAAATTCTTTGGATAAAATATTTGAAAATCACGAGGCAATGCTTGCTCAAGAGTTTATAAAAGGAAGAGAATTCACTTGTGGTGTTATTGAAAAAGATGGAAATGTAATACCACTTGTTGCTACGGAAGTTATTTTAACTAAAGGAAATATTTTTGATTACGAGGCAAAATATACACCAGCAGGTTGTAAAGAAGTTACACCAGCTGAAATAGGTAATGATTTGATGAGTAGGATACAAAACATTGCCGTTTCTTGTCATAAAATTTTAGGATGCAAATCTATTTCACGTACAGATTTAATTTTAAAAGATGACGAGCTGTATGTTTTGGAAATAAACACTGTTCCTGGTATGACTAAAACTTCTTTTATTCCAGCAGAAGCAAAAGCTTGTGGGTATGATATGAAAGAATTGATAACTATTCTAATAAATTCTGTTTAGGTTATCGAAACTGTGGGCGGGAGTGATAGATAATAAGTGCGAGAGTGACCAACACGAGAATAAAGAGAAGCATATTTGTTATGGAGTAACTATGCATTGAGAAATTTATGTAGAGCTGACTAGATAATATAATAAGCGCAATTATAAGAGGGAATATTGGACGTGGCCAAATGAGTATGAGTACACCCAGTAGAATAAAAAATGAATGCCACATCGTGAAAGTTATAGTCTGCGATATTTTTAGTGATTCATTAATGCACGCAAATAACGCCATATTGGCTTTTTTGATTCCAAGCATTAAAGCTTGTGCGTGCGGATAAATAAAATACAAAGAAACTGCAAGACGTAAAAGATATGGCCAAATATTAAACATATAAAATAGTATAGCAGAAAGAAGAAGGTAGAGAATAGAGGGTTACATTCCCTTTAGGAAACCTCCCAAGATTTTCATCACTTCTTCAATGTTTTCAAGTGTCTCAGTTGATTGTTTTGGTGTTATGTATCCTATTTCTTTTACTAATAACATCTGAGTCTCAAGCTCAGCGCAAGAGCCTAATGCAACGTGAAGGAAATGTATAAAGTCTTTCTTTGTTGTTCTTTTAGACCCTTCTGCAATATTTGAAGGCACAGAAACAGCAGCTCGCCGTATTTGTGAAGTTATCCCGTAGATTTCTTTTATAGGAAATGTTTCTGTGACTTTATAAATATGAGAAGCAAGAGCAAAAGATTTTTGCCAAATAATTAAATCTCTATAAGGAAGAGTCATAATTATAGTGTAGCAGAAAGAAGAAGATAGAGAGAAGAGAATATGGAATAGAAAAAAGTAGAGAACAGAAAGAGAATTATGAGGTATAAAAGAGTGGCACCGAAGGTGCCACTCTTTTATACCTATCTACTTTCTGTTCTCTACTTTCTTCTACACTATCTTACTTATCCTTCGTTATTTGTCGTTATCAGGAATCTTACTTTTCTTGAAGATTCTCCGCATTGTAGAAGGAAATCCGTTGTGTAATTAATTTGTAGAGTTTTCTTTCCAAGAGCATCTGTTGTGCTGATAGGGGATATTGTTTTTATCGCACTAGACATTGGACGAGAAGCTCCGTATGGATCATTGGCATCGGTATTTCCATTTTGAATTGCAGCGTTCAAAGTATTTTGTGCAGTTATTTCTGGTGATCCAGCAACACAACTACCATTAGCACATATAGTCGTTGCAGAAAGAGTACAACTTGCTGAAGGGAATTTCACATCCCAAGAAAGAACTGAAGATACTCCTAATGTAGATGTACGAGGTTCTGCGATTAAAGTGGTCACTTGCGATGAAGGTGTCACACAAGCGTTTCCATTCCAACTAGTCCAACCATAACAGCACGAACCATCACTCACAGTTGCTAATGGATTATAATTATTTGCGCCAGGCAACATACATCCAGGTATTAATTGTGTACAATTTTGATTGGTATAGCTTCCACTTAGAATTCCATTAGAACAAGTTCTTACTTCAGATGCACAAGATGTTGGAGATGTTACAGAAGATTCTCTGTAGGCTGTGCGGTATTCAGTGTTACTTATACTTCCTCCCCAAGGAAGAGAGCAGGTAAGTGGAGTGACACAACTGACACCATTAAATATTTGTGGACTTGTACAGATATTACATCCACTATCAGGATTATTCGCACCATTTGAACACGGCGGAACAGGTAATACAGTTACTGTAAAAGTGTTACTTGTTTTTGTTTCTCCGGTTTGACTCTTGAATGCTTGGAAAGAATATAAATATGTACTAGCAGCGTTAGGAACTGTTATAGACATATTTCCAGTACAAGATGCATAGCTGGTAAGAGGCGTGCCTGTATTATCTAGTAATCTACAAGTTGCGTTGGAAGAGTTTGCATTTGTAAGAGCATATGTTGCAGTGATTGTATGATTTGGTAAAGTTGCTGAATAAATTGCTGGGTTTACAGTGATACTAAAAGGTAAGACACAAGAAGTAGTATTTGTATTCCATATTAACGAAGCAGGACAATGAGTACAAGGTGGAATGCCTGTTGGATTATCTGCACCGTTTGTACAAGCAGCGACGGTGGAGACTGTGACAGTGACAGATTTTGAGACTGTGCTGACTCCGGCTGTTTCGGAACAAGAAGCATTTGAGCCACCATTTAATCCATTACAATTCCAAGTCCAAGAAGAAGCACTGACGGCAGTATTATTTGCACTTGTACCAGAACTACAACTGTAATGAGTTGCGGGCGATGAACAGGCACCATTTATTCCTAATGCTACCGTCTGGAATGCAGATGCTCCTGCAGAATTAAAACAAGTTACTGTCGCTGTTACTCCATTTGGAAAATCAACACCAGAAACTGTCATCGGTCCGTATGAAGTCGGAGCATTCAGCCAAGAGTTTAAACCGTCTGGGTGGGTTACGTTACAATAAGATGTGTTTGAAGAAGTCCAACTAAATTGAGAAGACCCAGTAGATAAAATAGATGTCGGGTTAAGTGTTACGGTGACAGATGGGGTACCTGCTACAACACAAGTACCTCCACTTATTGTTTGTCCAGCAGGACAGGTACAAGTTGAATATGTAGAAACATCTAGCCCGTTAGAGCAGGGGGCTAGACAAGTGTGGGTACTTGCGTTCCAGTTAGTTTGACTCGTT
Source organism: bacterium (assembly GCA_023267555.1). Lineage (GTDB taxonomy): Bacteria > Patescibacteriota > Minisyncoccia > Phycocordibacterales > UBA5272 > UBA11704. Next base: position 7,833 of record JAHFMZ010000017.1, on the reverse strand, counting down.
AGTCCCCAGTTTCCACAACATCTTTGTTGACCAGGGTTTATGGTTAGACTATCGGACGCAGGTGTAGCGTTACCACAAGATAGTGTGGAGGTACACGAACCAGATGGAAGATTGATAGGGTCGGTTCCATTTGGTCTTGCGTTACTAGCTCCAAAACCACAAAGAGGGTTATTATTGCTAGGAGTTAATGTACAATTTGAAATATTAGTTGATGACCAATTAATGGCAGCGGGTTCTCCTGGACACTTATCAAGTGCATTTACAAAATTTGTTTGTGTAAAAAGCAATGACGGAGTTAATATAAAAAATGCAGTAACAATTCTCAGATGTTTCATATTATGTAAGTGTAACATCTATGTTATGTTATAAAATTATTTTTTGTATATTTTGTATATAAAACTGTGGATAATAAAAAGCCTCGCATTGCGCGAGGCTTGGAGTCCCTGTTTCAGACTCAGTTTAGGGACAGGGTACTGGAGTACCGGTACCTGTGCCGTTTACATTCCAGATTTGGTGTATGGCATCCCAGGCCGTTTGTATACATAGCCCAGTAGATTTTTCGTGAACAAGGATACCGCTTGTATTTCCGTACACCCAATCTATTTCAGACGATGTTCCGCCGTAAATATCGGAACCAACAAGTGAACCGTCATCAGCGTAAAAGGCCAAGTAATTCCACAAGCCGTTTACACCGAATGCTACGGTAGTATTCCTGAAATAAGCGAACACTACGGGGCGGTTATTGAAGCTGGTCATCAGAGCCGGAGTGGAAATGAATTTCACCGTTCCATTTGCGACTGCGTCCTTCCAGCATTGTTGCGATGCACTGGTGCATCCAGCCGGAAGCTGATTGGCACCAAATACTTTCACGCCGACTGGAGTGATAGTTGCCGGTGGCCACGTAGCCGGGGCTACGCAATTCGTGCCGTCCCAGACGTTCGGTGCAAAGCACTGAACAGGGGCGGTTGTGAACGCCGACTTGACGACGAGCAATCTGCCCAACTTGTCCATCACCGTTGCGGTGAAGTTGTCGTAAATCTGTCCGTAGAACAGCTTGGCTGTCGGGACAAACCTGAAGCCTTTGCCATCGGCGGTTGCCGAGACAGTGCCGGCGATGTTTGTGTTGCTTCCGATCATCAGCTTGATGTTTGCAGTCGTGAGACTGGTTGGATCAAGCAATGAATCAGTCGCCACTGTGAGTCCCGTAAATGTATCAGGGGACACTGTCCTATCGCCGTTGGCTGGAGTGATGGACAACAGTTTCGGTAGAGGGCAGGCGTTGTTGGCATCGGTCGTGGTTGCACCAGTGGCGGTTGTGCCATTGGGGCAATTCACGGTTACGGTTGTCGGTTGCGTTGGGGTTGTTCCTCCACTGCTACCACCACCTCCACCACCGCAAGCCACAAGCAAGAAAGCGGTCACGAGGGCCGCGAAAAGCATTGTTACGTTGGTCTTCATAACCGTCTCCTTTCGAGAGAGTAAGTTGTGTTTCAAAAAAACTGGGATTTTAGTGATCAACTTCTTTAGCTTTTTAAGGCCAAAAAAAGCATAAACACCTTCAATATATATAGTACTCTTTTTTTTCACATTTGTCAAGGGTCTTTTTGTCATCAAATTTATGAGTATTTTTATAATTTATTAGCTTGTGTATTAAGCCGATATAAAATATTTCTCTAAATTATAAATAAAAACATTTATGAAGTTATCATTGATTGTCTCTATTTTTTTGTTCAGAATTTCTTTTAAAATATTATTTGCTGTTATATTCAATGGTTCAACTAAAGGATGTATTGCTATATCATTTCTATTAAAAACACCACGTATTAGACCGAAAGTATTTGGTGTCAAAAAAACTCTAGCCAAAAGCTCATTACAAATACCTTCTATTTTATTTTTATCTCCGTATGTAGAAAATTTGTCTATTGATAATGTGTATATTTTTTTATACCAATCACTTCTGTAAATATATAAATGTATAATTTCGTGAATTAAAACTTCTAGGTTTACTCTTTTATATGGGATATCTTTTTTATATTCTGGAACAAACATAAAAATAATAGATTTTTCTCTAGAATTTGTGACACCAGAATGCATACGTAATTCATTAAAAGAGTTTTTAGGGACTAGAATTACATCAATATCTTCTTTTATATTATATCCAAAATATTGTAATAATATTTGATCCGCAATATGTATATTGAATTTTTCATCGATATTAAAGTTCTCGTATTCTTTCTTCCAAAATTTTAAATCAACATTTCCAAAATTTTTATTCAAATTTAAAATATCTTCATTTACCTCAAATGTTTTAATGCCAAAAGTTAGATCTTTTAAATAAGTAAAATATAGATTATCAACTAAAATAGACTTATACTTTTCAAAAACTTCTTTATAATTAATAAATTTAATACTTCCAAAAAAAGAACTATCAAAATTTTTTTTAAGGTAACTATCACAATATATAAAAAAAGTTGCCACTTTGTCTGCTATGTAAACATTTATTTTCATTTTTTAATTATACATTAAATTAAAAAATGGGGCGTTGTTCTGCCCCATTTTCACGAACAGCCAAAGCTATTCGTCACTGCCATCATTTCCTTGTTCGGATGCGGTGCCGCTGTCGTGAGAATCACCCCACGACCCAGAAGATGAATCTGTGTCGTAAGACCCGCTGGAATCTTGGCCAGTTCCGTTGTCACCATTGCCCGCACCTTCCCCATCTCCACCAAAAAGTCCCACAGTTTTCTCCTTGTAGACACAGCTTTGACCGAAAAGTCAGAGGACTGTACCTGTTTATAATCTACAACATATGTATAAAAAATCAACCCCTATTTTTTATTTCATTTTGAAATTATTTTCAGAAGAATTATTTGAGTCAAGTGGTTCTTTATTTTCTGTAGTAGGTTTTTCAATTTCGGCTTCAGTTTTGGTCAGAGGCTTATCATTTTCGTTATCAAAAATCTCTAGTTTCTTTTGTATTTCTTGAAGCTTTTTTATTATCGATTCGTAGTCGAATTCTTTTTCGTAATAAATACTGTGTCGTATAGAAAATAGTTCATCTGCTATTTCTTTGTCTTTGAATGCAATCGCCTGGGCACGAAGCGTGCTTATAAAGTTAAGAGCGATTTCAATTTGAATTATTGGATCCTTTGCAGGGTCATATGTCATAGAAATACTATATCATAAAAAGCTGGGTTCCCACCTCCGTGGGAATTACCCCAAATATAAGATATAGGTCAAATATTTTATTAGCCACTTATGGTTTTTTTGTGATAGAATAAGCATATTTAAAAATTAAAGGAAGCATATGAAGTCATCAAAAATTAAGGCCGTATGGGTGGTTATCGCAGTGATAGCAGTGGGATATTTTCTTATTAAAGGTGGAAAAGATTTTGTTTTGGGTTTGGATCTCGCAGGAGGTTCGGCTCTCACTTATAAAATAGACACAAGTTCTATACCAAAGGGGACAGATGTTGCCGAAAGTGTATCTTCACTTCGTGATGTCATTGAACGTCGTGTGAATCTTTTTGGTGTTCGTGAGCCGACAGTTACGACATCATATTCACGTCTCGCTAGCGAATATAGATTGATTGTTGAGCTTCCTGGAATTACTGATGTACAAGCTGCAGAGAAAATGATTGGCGAAACTCCGGTGCTTGATTTTCGTGTTCTCAAAAAATCTTCAACAAAAAATGGTACTTCGTCAATTGCACTTATCACTGATTACGAACCAACATTACTCACTGGTCGCTTTCTAGAAAAAGCTACACTTGAATTTAATCAGACAACAAATCGTCCTAGTATTGGTTTGGCATTCAACGCTGAAGGTAGTAAACTTTTTGCTGAAATTACAAAAGCTCATATCGGCGAACAAGTTGGTATCTTTTTGGATGGAGCACCGATTTCGGCACCAACTGTAAACGAAGAAATAACTGGAGGAAAGGCTGTCATCACGGGTACTTTCACTATTGATGAAGCACGCACTCTTGTTGGTCGTCTTAATTCTGGAGCACTTCCACTTCCGATTTCACTTGCGGGGACTACTATTGTGGGCCCAACACTTGGCACATCTGCGACATCTGCTGGTGTGAAAGCTGGATTAATTGGATTCATACTTGTGGTTATATTTATGATCGTTTGGTACAGGCTTCCAGGAATTATGGCATCGCTTGCACTTATCGCATACAGTACTATGATGCTTGCGTTGTTTAAATATATTCCAGTGACACTCACTTCTGCTGGTATTGCTGGATTTATTATTTCCGTGGGCTTGGCGGTGGATGCAAACGTGCTCACCTTTGAACGTATGAAAGAAGAAATACGAAATGGAAAGGGATTACTTGATGCAGTTGAAGTTGGCTTTGCTCGTGCGTGGACATCTATTCGTGATTCACATATTGCAGCGATTATTGTATCTATCATTCTTTTTTGGATGGGAACATCGGTCGTGAAAGGTTTTGCTTTCACTTTCTTCTTGGGAGCTGTCGTGTCACTTATTTCTGCACAGTTAATTACTCGTGTATTTATGCGAGCGATTGCAAATAAATCAGGAAGTAGATTTATGAAGTTTTTATTCAGTTCGGGATTCCATAGTAAATAGTATGTATCTGTATTTTCTATAACCTATAAACCTCTAACCTAAAACCTATGTTAATTATCAAATACAAAGCATTCTTTATTGGACTATCAGTTGTTCTTGTGGTTGCTTCTTTTGTGCTTATGAATATTTATGGTATCAAACGCGGAATTGATTTCACTGGTGGTTCGGTGATTGATATTACTTATATCAAAGATACACCCGCACTTACTGGTGCATCTTTTGAAAAAGAAAATATTACTTTGTTTAAAACAGGGGACGCGACTTATCGTTTTGTGTCATCTAGAACCTATGAAGAGATTTCTCCGATTATTACTGCAATTGGAAATGATGGTGGGAAATATCCATTTGAGTTTACGCAAGTATCAACAGTCGGTCCGACACTCGGTGCAGAAATGACAAAGAAGGCGATTATTGCGCTTATCGTGGTGGTACTTGCGATTCTTTCATTCATCGCTTTTGCTTTTCGAGCTGTCTCTCGTCCTGTCCCATCTTGGAAATATGGTGTGATTGCAATGGTGACGTTGCTTCACGATATTATTATTCCAACTGGAGTGTTTGTTATTCTTTCATATAAATACGGAGCGGAAGTGGACACACTTTTTGTGATTGCACTTTTGACAATCATCGGTATTTCTATTTCAGATAAAATTGTGGTGTTTGATAGAATTCGTGAAAATCTAAAAGTAGCAAAAGGTTCATTTGAAGAAATTGTTGGGAAAAGTTTGAGTCAAACATTTACTCGCTCAATTAATACTTCGGTGACAGTTATTCTTGCACTTCTTGCGCTTTATTTATTCGGTCCGGTGACGACAAAATATTTTACACTTATACTTATGATTGGAGTTTTTGTGGGAACGTATTCGTCGATATTTGTCGCTAGTCCACTTCTAACTGTGTGGAATAGTAAGAAATAATAAATTGCTAGATACAAAAGCGCGGCCGAAGGTCGCGCTTTTGTATTCACTAGCACCTATAAACTAAAACCTGTAAACTATACCTATGACTGGAAACAAAGAAGCTATTGCCACGTTTCTTAATTATTATTTATCACTTGGGTCTATAGTTTTGGGATTATTTGCTATTTTGTGGATTATTTTACTTATAAATTCTTATAAGACAAAAAAAGATAATGCGTTACTTTCTGTTATTTCTATATATGCTTTACCTCTTGGTTTTTTTGTATCAATCGCGGGTGTTCTTTTGACACTTATATATTCTGATTATCTTGGAATATTACCTTGCGGACTTTGTTGGTTCCAAAGAATATTTTTATATTCACAGGTATTTCTTTATGGACTTGCTTGGCATAAAAATGATAGAAAGATTTTTGTATATACACTTCTTCTTTCAGTCGTGGGATTTGTGATTGCTGTTTATCATAGTTATTTACAAATGGGTTATTCAGAATTGCTTCCTTGTCCTGTTGTTGCTAGTACTATTGATTGTGCCAAACCAACATTCCTTGAATTTGGATTCGTAACTTTTCCACTTATGTCTGTTGTATTATTTGCATCACTTATTCTTCTATCGATTACTGTTCGTAGAAATAAAATTCTTTAATTTTTGAAAATCTTTTTCTGAAAGTGGAGTTTTGTACAATTCATTCACCAACCATAAACCACTTTCTTTAATCTTTTCTTTTGGAGAGTAATTTCCAAGCCAATTTTTGGACTGTGTGCATTCTTCGCAATGAGATACGGTAGAAATTATTTTTGATTCCAAGTCTAGGCGTTCTTTTTTGTCATCAATTTTTATAACTGCGAAAGAAAAATTATCTTGCAGATATTTTGAAATCTTTTTCTCTATATTTTTCTGCTTATTTTCATCAATAAATTTACCGTTCTTGTCACGAGAAGATTTTGAAGTCAGATCCAACTCCCATTTTGATAAATATTTGTCGTTGGCTTTATTTAAAAAACATCTACCGATATTTTTTCTGAATATGCTCCTGTCTTTATTCTCTGTTAAGAAATGCTGTTTCAAACGCGAGCGTAATTGATTATTCCCGGTATGTGTACCAATTCTTACAATTCGATTTGTTTTGTGCCCACTCTCTCCTTTTTCAAAAAGAAGATATATTCCATTTTGTGGAATTTTTGATTCATTAAATGGAAAAGTAAAAATTGGTAATTTATTTGACCAAATGTGTAGGTCTTTACAAATTTTTGACATAAGTAAGTTTTCGTTTAAGGAATTGTAATTGTTTTCCTATACTGAGTCCTTGTAGTGGAATTTGTATTTTAGAAAAATAGGGGATGAGATATTTTCTATATTTCTCTCCAGCCAAGAAAATTATTTCATCTTTTTTGTGGTCTATTTTTCCATCCATTTGCTTTTTGACTTTTTCTGCCCACTTTTTTATTTCCTCAACTCTCATTGTATTTAATGTTTGATTGTATGGATAAATTATTTTTTCTAAATCAATCAAACCATATTTGGCAGAAAGTATAAAAATATTCTTTGGTTTAAGAGTGTGAGCATAAGCTATGTTCATCTTAAAAAGTGGGCTAATATATAAGTCTTTCGCCTTTGCTTTATAAGGGAGTTTGGTACTGACACAAGAAATTAAGACGATTTTACCCATAGTTTTTATAGCTTTATTATACGCTTATTTGTCTATTTCTCTATAACCTGCGACAGATTCATTTTATCCCACCTTAATTCCTTGACTTTCCTTTGACTTCCGTATAGAATAGTCCTACTTCTTGCTGATATGCAGTGAGCGGTTATTGTAGTAGTTTGAAATTTTAATAGAAGCTGTGTAGCTCTTTTTTTATCCATAAATTTATGAATAAAAAAATCTACAGTGACGCTTCAAATACATTACATAAACATTGTGCATTTTTTGTTTTTTCTTTTGTCACACTCTATTAAATAGAGTTTGATCCTAGCTCAGGATGAACGCTGGCGGCGTGGATAAGGCATGCAAGTTGAACGGAACTAATCCGATGGAAGTACGGAATGAGTAGCAATACAAGTGAAGTATGGAAGACGGACAGTTTAGTGGCAGACGAGGTAGTAATATTTAGGAACGCACCCCGAAGTCACGAATAGCCCATCGAAAGGTGGAGTAATACGTGATGGTACCGCAAGGTTAAAGATTTATCGCTTCGGGAGCGGCTTAAACAGTATCAGCTAGTTGGTAAGGTAATGGCTTACCAAGGCTATGACGCTTAGGAGAGGTGAGAGCCTGACCTCCACCGATGGGACTGAGACACGGCCCATACACCTAC
>JAHFMZ010000016.1 GCA_023267555.1 bacterium | reverse complement strand
GTCAATAAGTGCACGAGAAAGTGGATATGAAAAGTTTACAAAGAGAGCAAAAATAATTACCCAAGGTATATATTGTCTAAATTTTTCATCTCGCCCAATAATATACATAAAACCAAGCCACAGACCAGCAAAAACAATAAATAGAGAAACTATTTGTCTAACAATAATCCAAATAGGGTAAAGTGCATCCGGTGCCCACTGTGCAAAACCCAGTATTCCAATCTGAATAGAAAGATTGAGCATATTGGCAGAGAGCCAAACAAGGAAACCGGCGATTTCCAAGAAAGTGTTTTTTATAATCCAAGTGAAGGCGGAACCAATACAGTCGGTTATAGACCAACTGGCAAGAGTGCACTTATCACTAGTGGCTTTGGGTGTAGCTGGTTGTAGACCCATAGCGGCATTTTGTCCTGTTGTATTTGTTACAGTCTGTTGTGCATTAAAGGCGGCCAATCTAGTGTCTGCACAATCTGCTGCTGCTGTATTATCAACTCCACCATCGTTTGTTGTATGTCCTGGTTCTGCTAAACAGGCTTCATATGTTTGTTTTGCTGTTGTATAGGCAGCACATTGTCCACCTAAAGTAGAACCAGGTTGTGCTCCAGCACACTGTCTTTCAATAGTATTTATTTGGGCTACTAGGTCTGCAGTTAATATTGCAAAGGATTTTTGTGGTGACGAAAACCCACCAAAACCAACAACCAACATAATGGAGACAATAGCGTATAACCCAAGTCGTTTCATAGGTTTAGTGTATCACATTAAAAATACTAGAAAGTAGAAAACAGAGGGTAAAAAGTAGATAAATATATAAAGAACGACGCCGTAGGCGTCGTTCTCTCGTATTTGTTATCTGTCGTTATTATTACAAACCACCACTATAATTATTATACGACTGTTGTTGTGAACGTATTGTAGAACACTGAGATGTATAACTTGTAATACTTCCATTAGTTCCCATATCTTGCTCAACGGTTGTTTTATATCTTTGATAATCCCCTTCCCGGGTTGCTCTCGACATAGCATTTGGTATTGCTCCAGAGTCAGATTGATTTTGATAATTATTAAACAGAGCAGTTATTTCTTGAGTTGAATTGGAAGCATTTATTTTAGTTAATGTTTCGTTAATTAATCTTGTTGCAACTGGCAAACTATTTAATTCATTTGTAATTTGACTAAGCAGAGCATCAGTGGAACTTTTTTTATTGGTATAAAAACTTACAAAATTTGCATCTTTTGGTATAGAGAAATCCCGAACAAGACCATCATAACAATTATTTAGTGTACTTAATTGACCCTCGTATAAGTTTATTTCAGCAAGATAATTTTGATCTAATGTTCCTAATGTACTTATGGCAGCCAAGTCAGTGCTCAATAGTTTTTTAATCGGATCTGTTATGGTAGTTTTTATTGATGGATTTTGTATTAAATCTTGAGTATAAGTCGAGCTTGATGTTACAGTCGTGTTTGATTGTGTGCTAACTGTAGTCGAATATGAAACTGGAGCTGAGTTCGTTGTGTGTGAAGTGTTACCACCACTAAGATTATTTGCTGTGGTATTAAAAGCTTGATCAATACCAGCAAGTAAACCAATAGTATTAAAAGCTGTTCCGACAATAGAGGCAGATCCATTCAAAGAGTTTTGTAATGTCTTAAGGGGTGACCCCAAAGTGTCATTCCACAAAGCATTAAGCGAAGCAGAGGTTTTTGTGATGGCTTCATTTACACAAGGAATAATAGAAGGATTTGTTGCAGACGTCACAGGATTACCGTTAATGTCTAGAGAGGATCTTTGGTCACATCTTGTTTGACTTTTTATTCCACCACCAGAAGTAAGATCTCTTTGTGCGGCAGCTCTTTTGGCTTCTGCTTCTTTTAATATAGCTTCGCTTGCGGTTACTGAACGAGTGTATTGATTATCTCCTCCCGTTGTTGCAAGCCAAGTATCCCAACCACCAATAGATGGTTTTTGTTGATTGACAGCCATTAATCTCTTAGCTAGAGCTGGATCTGTTCTTGGATCTCCAACGCACAATGTGTCATATAAAACTTTTTTACGAGCGGTAAAATCTGTCTGGTCATATGTTCCATCAGCTTTTCTGACGTCATCTTGAGCTGTCTTGTTAAGCATAGCGTCTGTACAAAGATTCCTTTGTACAGTAGAAGGTATGGAAGATTGACTGAGTGATGCCAAAGTATTATTTATATTAGATGTACTTCGTACCGAACTAATCATACTATTTAAGATACTGTTGCTATAAACACTGTTTTGATATGCGATATTACTCAAATTTATATTTATCGATAAGTTTGCTTTATTTTTTAAATATTGATCTGGGTTGGTGATAAGTAATCTTTCATTTCCCATTCCTCCCAAAATTAAATTTTGCATATTATTCCCAGTCGTAACTATGGCCGCGATAGTGAGAGCATCTCTTAAGGGTCGAAGTATCGTATCGTTTACCATTGTGAGATTGGTATTAATAGATGTTGCCGTTGTTCCGTATTGTGTTACAAGTTCCGAAGCATATTGACTACCCTGTATAGCATAATCAATTAATGATTGTGCCCAAGATGATGGATCAAAGACAATGTCTCCAACACCAAAAAGTGCATTTGTTCGTTGTATATCAGATGAATAAACTATTGATATAAACAATAAAATAGAAAATATTTTTTTCATAGCATTAATTACTTATAGTATAACCTATGGTAAACATATATCCCGCCTCTTTTGTAGAAAAGACAATGTTTTGTAAATTGAAATAATTAGAAAATTGATTTGGTATACGAAGAATCATAACCATTACTTGTGAATATTGTTCTATTGCTAATTTTGCTCTTATCGGATCAGTTCCTGCCTTGGATAGATTATCTAGTGTGTCTCTGTATGAGGCTATACGATTAAGAGCAAGTATATGATATGAAATAGCCGAAGGTGGAACAGAAATAGATAGTAGTTTTTGTAATAAGACATTCACTCTATCTCTATTTTTAATGAGGGTAGAGAGGTCGGATTCTTTCTGTGTTTGTATGAATGAATTTACACTAGACATATCATCAATCATAATTTTCTTGGTAACCACTGCTTGTAATATTGGTGCAATATTATTTCCATAAGCTCTTAGAGAAGTTTTATCTTCTGTTTTTGCCACTTTTATATCGTTATAAGTATAGTTGGTCACAGCAATTTTACTTGCTTCTTGTGAAATTAAATTATCAAGTACTGTTTGTTGGGTATTTGCGTCGGCCCCACCGTTTTCATTTATATAAGTGGAAGCCAAGTAAAGATTTTTGGAAAAATCTCCTGTTAAGTTTTGTGCGTCGTTTAATGCAGCGATAGCCTTTTTATCAATAGTCGTGTTTTCTGTTGAATCTGTGGTGGTGGATGTTGGAAATGTTTGTCTGATAACTTCTTGCCAATCTATAACACCATCACCATTTGTGTCCTTTGCTATTTCACCAGCAGAAGTTATGGCAGATAAATCTAAGGGCTTGTCTCTATATATAGCAGGGTGTATTCCAAGCCAAGAAGCAGGAATAAATGCTGAAATTACAGTAATACTTATTAGTATCAAAAGAGAAGTCAAAGATTTTGACTTAATATTATTGTCGTCGTCCATATATTTCAGTATACATCTAAAAAACCGACAACATATGAGATGTAAACATAATTAATTGTGTTTGCTATTTAGCAAGGGTAAGCCACAATGGAAGTGTTAAATCTTCGGCACGTATTTTTTCATTTAAGTTATTTTTTATAAAAAGTTTCTGCCAATTAATTTCGGGGAATGATTCTTTTAAATTACTTATAAGATATTTTCTTTTGTGAGCAAAACCTGCCTTTATGATTTTGAAAAAAGTTTCTTCGTGTTTTTTATTTATAAAATTTTTTCTTGAAATATTTGTGATAGAAAGTACCGCACTATCAACATTGGGTATTGGATTAAAACTCCCCCTCTTTACTCGATAGACAATTTTTGTATCACCATATACTTTTACAGCTAGAGATAAAATGGATTCTTTTCCGCCAGAGGCGGATCCGCCTCTGGCGGACTTTTTTCCGTTCCGTGCCACAATGCGCTCGGCCACTTCTTGTTGTATAAGCACAACCATTTGTTCGGGCTGATATTTATGTGACAAGTATCTTTCTAGAATTGCACCAGTAATATAGTATGGAATATTCGCAATTAATTTATATTTTTTATGTGGAGGCTCACTTAGCAGTGCGTCACCTTCCGTAAGTGTAAAGTTTTTATATGAAGAAAATTGTTTTGTAAGTATTGGTAATAATTCTTTGTCTTTTTCAAGTGCAATAACTTTTGCACCAGTTTCTAATAGTCCTTTTGTTAGAAACCCTTTCCCTGGCCCGATTTCGAGTACTGTATCAGACGAAGTTAAATTACCAGCGTTTACAATAGCAATACGCGCTGGAATAGATGTTAGAAAATTTTGCCCCAGAGACTTTTTTGGTTTCATTTTTATACTCTAACACAACTTGCTCTATATATAGACTATTCCTCCCCCACCTTGTTTGTAATATAAATCGTGCAACTCTTTTATTTCTTCAGGCACATCATCCAAAAATTCGCTCGGGGCATTGATTTGTTTTTGTCCAAATATTGTACGAAGCTCGGCATAGCATAAATATAAATGTTTGCGTGCTCGCGTGACGGCCACATAAAATAATCTTCTCTCTTCCTCCTCCTCTTCTTTATTTCGCTTCCGCCCCCCAATATTTTTATGTGGAAATAAATCTTGTTCTAGTCCAACTACAAAGACACAATCAAACTCTAAACCTTTACTGGCGTGTATTGTCATTAGTCTTACTCCACCTTTTTCTTCAGTGTCATTATCTTGATCTGATTGAAGAGACGTTTCTTCTAGGAATTGTGTGAGGGCTTCGCTCCCAGTTGTTCCATCATATCTCACTGTTAATGAAACTAATTCACGTGCATTTTCCAATCTTTCACGGTCTTCACTACTTCCCTCCAACATTTCTCGCTCCATACCAGAGTCAACAATTATCATTTGCATTACGAAAGAGAGTGGTTCGGTTTCTAATGTCTCCATTATTTTGTCCAAAAATGTGTAGACACCAATTACTTTCGCTTCGGCAGTTTTCGGAATTTCTTCTCCAGCAAATATTTTGGCCACAGTAACTTTCCCTATTCCCCTTTTTGGTGTTTCAAATACACGACGCAAGTCTGGTTGTGATGAACGATTCACTGCAGCTCGCAAATAACTCATTACATCTTTCACCTCTTTTCTTTCAAAGAATTTTGTGCCGAGTAAATTGTAAGCGACATTTGCTCGGAGAAAAGCTTCTTCAAGTATTCGGGATTGGAAATTTGCTCTGTACAACACAGCAATACTTTCTGGATTTTGTCCTTCCGCAATCAAAGATTTACATTTCTCGGCTAGCCACTCTGCTTCGGAGGCTTCGTCCCAACAGGGCACAACATCTATTTTGTCCCCACTCCCCTGTGATGTAAAAAGATTTTTTTCTTGGCGAACGGTGTTCTTTTTAATGGATTCATTTGCGAGGGTGAGAATATTTCCAGTTGAGCGATAATTTTCTTCAAGTAATACAGTTTTGGCCCCAGCAAAATCTTTTTCAAAATTTAAAATGTTTCGCAAATTTGCTCCACGCCAACTATAAATATTTTGGTCAGTGTCCCCCACCACACAAATATTATTATGTGATGGATTTACAAGTAATTTTACAAAAGCATATTGTGAACCATTTGTATCTTGATATTCGTCAATATGAATATATTTGAAACGATTTTGATAATAGTTTCGAACCTCTATATTGTCTTCCAACATATGTACCGCTCGTATTATCAGGTCGTCAAAGTCTACTGCTTTTTGATTTTTTAATTCTGCATCATATATTCTCCAAACAGAAGCTATTATATCCATTTGTGCGGTAGCAACTTTTTGTTTGTAATCTGAAAGACTAACAAAATCTCCTTTTTCACGACTAATAATATTGCGTATTTTTGAAGGGTCGTTAATTTTTGGGTCAATTCCTAATTGTTCAATCGCCTTTTTTATTATCGAAAGAGAGTCGGCAGAATCCAAAATAGTTGGGTGTTTATGAAGTCCAAGTTTTTCTGATTGTTCGGATAGCATCATCAACCCAAGAGAGTGAAAAGTTTTGATAATTGGAGTGTGGTGAAAAGGATTTTCTTTTTCAATAATATGTTCATCTTCTAGTCGACTGACAATTCGCTCTCGCATTTCTTTGGCAGCTTTGTTGGTGAATGTTACCGCGAGTATAGCGCGTGGGTCTATCCCCTTTTTTACAATTTCTACTATTCTTTCGGTAATAGTTTTGGTTTTTCCAGCACCAGCACCAGCCAAAATAAGAAGAGGCCCTTCGGTATGAAGGACAGCTTCTTTTTGTTTTTTGTTAAGGGTTACGTGTGTCACAGAGAACCTATTGTACCACTTTTTCTTTGTCCCCTTTAAATGCGATTACAACTTTCTTTCTAGCTTCTTGAAAGAGCTCTTCATAATTCGGTATTAAATGTTTTAATGTGGTTGTATAAAATTCTTCACCCATATTTGCTGATGCTTGGAGTGCGTCAAATTTTTCTTTTCCCAATATATTGAATATATCTAGTAAAAATTGTTTTTGAATTGTTTTTGAAATATGTAAAAGCATTTCATCTTTATCTCCGTCTGGTAACGGTGTGAGATTGAATTCTTCGACGAGCTGGTCGTGTGTTTGTGTGTAGTCCATAGATGTTAATTGTTCGTATTGTTATTTGCTTTAGTTACATTTGTTTTTACACTAGCAATAAAATCACCAACAGTTAGTGTTATAGATGAATAGTCTTCTTTATCTAAATTAGATAGGGATTCAAGCACACCCCTTAATTCCAAACGATGATCTATCCCCTTTCCATCAACAGTTACACCTTTAGGTTTTGGTTTATGATCACCAAATATTGATTTTGTGGTTTCTACTTCTGTTTCATTTGTGATGATATCGTGACAAGTAGCTTTTAATATTTTTTCGGCGAAACTTTTGTCTTCTGATTTTATATATTTACTAACAAAAGTTTTTACGTCTAAGTCTATAACATCTTTCATAAGTTGTTTTTCTGGAGATATTTCTTCTTCTATTTTTTCTGGTGTTGAAACTTGTGCCGTCTCTACTATTGGAGCAGATCCCAGTATTATATATTTTTTCCAGTCATTTCCGCGTATTTTGATTAAGGTGTCTTGAAGATTTTGTATTTCTTGTTGACCTAATTGCTCTATATTTTTTTGTAGAGATTCTTCTTGTTCTGTGTTTTGAACAGGAGTCGCTACTTTTTCTACAGTTTCTTCAGTTGAGGCGACGGCTTTTAGCTCTTCGATAATAGGAGCGACTGTTTCCACAGGAGTCGTATTAATTGGTGATGTTATTTCTGTTTTTTCAACAATAGGAGCAACTGTTTCTACAGGAGCTATTTCAACAGGCTCTACCACATCTGATAACATTGCGTCTACACTATCGCTAGTATTTTTCGTCTCTGTTGTATCGGCTAGTATGGTATCAATATTGTAGGCGTTATCTTTTGGAGTTTCTGTAATTTCTTCTACTTTTTGCTCTTGTGTAGGCTTGTCCGCCATCCAATTTCTTGGTGTGGCTGTGGAAAGCGGTGAGCGTAAGACACTTGCAGCTATCTTTTCTTCAACAGGAGGTTGTTCTTGAGTTGTTGCTTCTGTTATTAATGGAGCTGATTGTTGTATTACTTCAGGTTCAGGTGTAACGACCGCGGTATTTTCAACTATCGGGGCTGATTCAGGTTCAGCTACTATTTCTGCTGCTTTTGTTTCCTCTGGAGCACTCTTCATTTTTGACATCAATTCGTCGTATTCTTTTTGAACTCCCTGTAAAGTGTTTACAGTTTTTTGTAATTTTTCTATTTCTCCTCGGAGCTCGTCTTTTTCTTTTTGTTCATTAAGTAATTCCTCAGCCAACAATTCTGATGGCAAAACCATTCCAGTAATAGTTTTTTCTTCTGCATCTGTTTTCAAAATTATACCGGCTTTGGCTAGAAGCTCGCCGTCCCTTAATAGTTTTTTCTTTGCTTCTTCGAGTGCTTTTGCTTGAGGATTGGCTATTTCCATCCCAATTTTCGTAGGGGTAGCCACCACCGGTGGATTTATAGGTTTTTCTGTTCCAGAAAAAGTACCTGGGACCTCCCCTTTATAAGAAGAGGTTTTATCCCCAGCTGTAATAGCATCATTCATAGTAATCAGTATACTTTAATTTCATTAGTTTTGTGATACTTCTCCACACCTGTCGTCATTATTCTGTTGTTGTAAATAGTCTCTATTTTTGTTAGTATAAAAAGACACCGCACAGGAGAAATACCATTGACGGATTTCTATACTCATTGTCTTTTAATTAAGTTTATTGTAAAGATTTTGAGTACAAATAAGGAACGAAATTTAAACCCTTCGCTTTCTAAACATTATCGTAGTAGATACTAACAAACGTTCAAAAATAACGTCATATAGCATTCTTTTTTTTGTAGCGACTTCTGCATTGATTTCACCATCAATAACTCACGCTGGAATGTTTGCCACCTTTACTGACAAGATAAAGGCAATTTTTTTGGCGTCTAATATTGATGAAGCAGAATCTGCTACTTCACAAACCCTTCCCCTTTTAAAATCTGGTAGTGTTGATGACACTTCAACAGATGGAGTAGCAAGTGATGCTTCATCTAGCGACCTTCTTCAAGCAACTTCTGGGTCACTTCGTTTTTCAACACAAGATCTTGATATTCCAACCACCGACACAATTAGTGTGTATGAAGTTAAAAAAGGAGACACTCTTTCTACTGTTGCAAAACTTTTTAATGTTTCAAAAAATACTATCGTTTGGGCAAATGATTTAAAATCACAAACTTTATCTGTTGGTGACACACTTGTTATTCTTCCTATGACTGGTATCAAACATACCGTAAAGAAAGGTGATACTGTGAACTCAATTGCCAAGAAATATAAAGCAGATGTTGACGATATCGCAAAGTTTAACGGCATAGCCAGTGATGCAAGTCTATCGGTAGGTGATGTCATTCTTGTTCCAGAAGGTGAAATCGCGGTGACTGCAACTGTTACATCAAAGTCTGGAAAAGTCACTATTAAAGAAAAATTACTTGATAATTATAGTTATCAAGCTCCGAGTGGTTTCCTTATTCGTCCAGTGTTAAGTGGTCATAAGACTCAAGGTTTGCACGGGCATAATGGTATTGATATTGGTGCACCGTCTGGAACACCTGTTATTGCTTCAGCTTCCGGTCGTGTGATTCTTGTAAAAGTTGGTGGTTACAATGGAGGTTATGGTAATATGATTATTCTTTCACACGATGGTGGTGTGCAAACTTTGTATGCTCACTTGAGAGCGGTGAATGTTACGTCTGGTCAAACAGTGGAGCAAGGACAAGTAATTGGGCAAGTGGGAAATACAGGACGTTCGACAGGGCCACATTTGCACTTTGAGGTTCGTGGTGCCAAGAACCCTTTTTAAACAGACAAGAGGAGAGAGTTAATATAAGAAATGCAAACGAAACTAACTTTGGTTTCGTTTGCATTTCTTATATTAACTCTCACCTCTCACCTTTATTTTCTATAAACTATAGACGGTCTTGATACAATTTTGGTCTATATTGAAACGCTTCCAAAATATCTGCATCGGTTACATCTTTTGAAAGTTTTAAATCTGCAATAGTGCGAGCAAGGCGCAGCACTCTATGATATGCACGAGGTG
The DNA here is from genome assembly GCA_023267555.1 of bacterium. Classification (GTDB taxonomy): domain Bacteria; phylum Patescibacteriota; class Minisyncoccia; order Phycocordibacterales; family UBA5272; genus UBA11704. The sequence continues at coordinate 1,412 of JAHFMZ010000016.1, read as the reverse complement.
AAAGAGTATATGATGTCGCTAATTTTTTCATTAGCTCAAGTGTTGAGGTGGAAAGTTTTATATGAGCACCAATATCTTTGGCTTTCATATCTTTATTTTTTGTGATATGAATATCCCCCGCTTTACTAAATCTTTCTCTTGCAAAGTCTCTCGCTTTTTCTACTCGTAATCTTACAGCTTTACTCTCTTCTCCAATTCGTGCGTGTGATAAAGTATCATAATCAATGTGTTGCACTGGCACCCAAATGTCAATACGATCCATAATTGGGCCGGATAATTTTCTAGCGTATCTATCTATGTCCCCTGGTTTACAAATACAACGTTTGATTTTGCTTCCCATATATCCACAAGGACAAGGATTCATCGAAGCCACAAGTGTGCAAGATGCTGGAAATGAAAATGTGCCTTTTGCTCGCGAAACACTAATCACTCCTTCTTCGAGTGGCTCGCGTAATGATTCGATAACACGTTTATCAAATTCAGGAAATTCATCAAGAAAAAGTACCCCGTGATGAGCGAGAGTTACTTCTCCAGGACGTGGATTGGCTCCACCTCCGACCAATGAAACATAAGATGAAGTGTGATGTGGTGAACGAAACGTTGGATGGGTAATAATTGAAGTTTTGGCGTGAGCAACAGAATGAATACGCGTAACTTCGAGTGATTCTTTTTGTGTTAAAGGTGGAAGTATGCCAGTGAAGGCACGTGCGAGCATTGTTTTCCCTGTTCCGGGTGGTCCATAAAGTGCGATGTTGTGTCCACCCGCTGCCGCAATTTCTAAAGCACGTTTTGCAGTTTCTTGCCCTCTTATATCTTTTAAATCTAAAAATGAATCGGGTCGAGTGAGTGCTATTTCTGTATGTGGTTGTGGAGTTAAAGAAATAATTTCATCGACCCCATCAATTGTTCCACCTAAATGAAGAATTATATCTTTTATATGATTGCAACCGTATATTAATAATCCATCTACGAGTGCAGCCTCCTCAACATTTGCTTGTGGTACATACAAGGCTTCTGCTTTATTTTGTTTGGCACATTCTGCGATTGATAATACTCCCATCATTGGAAGTATTTCACCGGTGAGAGATAATTCTCCGACAAACCAACCCACATTTTTGGGAAGAAATAATTGTTTCGAAGCTACAAGATATGTGAGAGCAATCGGCACATCAAAATGTGACCCCTCTTTTTTTATATGTGCTGGAGTGAGCGAGACAGTGACTTTATGATTTTCGGTCTTTGGATTTCTTAATCCTGTATTTTTTAAGGCAGCGTTTATTCTGTCTTTACTTTCGTCGATAGCTTTATCTGGAAGACCAACAATTGCAAAAGAATAAAGTCCTTGTGAGACATCTACTTCAACAGTTATTGGTTCTGCGTGTAAGCCAACAATATGTGCGCTGTGAAAAGAA
>JAHFMZ010000003.1 GCA_023267555.1 bacterium | reverse complement strand
TTCTTCTTTTGATAATACATCAAAAATAATTGTATCATCCAAGCGATTCAAAAACTCTGGCTTGAAGAAATCTTTGAGCGCTGTCATCACTCTTTCTTTTACTTGCGTATATTCCGAACCAACTTCTTGTGTAGAAAAACCAATCTGTTCCATCTTCTGAATATACTGACTACCAATATTTGAAGTCATCACAATAATTGTGTTTTTGAAATTAACGATTCTCCCCTTACTGTCAGTCAGTCTTCCTTCATCAAGAACTTGAAGGAGCAAGTTAAACACTTCTGGGTGAGCCTTTTCAACTTCATCGAACAAAATCACAGCGTATGGTCGATGACGTACTGCTTCGGTCAATTGCCCTGATTCATCATAGCCAACATATCCTGGAGGCGAACCGATCAACTTGCTCGTACTGTGCTTTTCCATATATTCACTCATATCAACTTTGATGAGTGCTTTTTCATCATTAAACCTAAACTCGGCGAGCGCTTTTGTGATTTCTGTCTTTCCTACACCCGTTGGACCAAGAAACATAAACGAACCGATTGGTCGTTCTGGATCATTCACACCCGCACGAGAGCGACGCACTGCTCCACTTATTTTTGAAATTGCTTCACGTTGTCCTATAACTCTCTTGCCAAGCTCATCTTCCATACGAGAAAGTTTTTCTTGCTCTTCTTCAAGCATTCTTGAAACTGGAATCCCCGTCCAACGCGCAACAACACCAGCGATGTCTTCTTCGGTTACTTCTTCTTTCAAAATTCTACGTGTCTTTTGCAACTTCTTTAATTTTTCAAGTAATGAATTTAATTCGCGAGTGAGGTCTGGTATTTGTCCATAACGAATTTCCGCCACACGAGTAAGGTCTGCTCGGATTTCTGCATTTTCACTTTCCGAACGAAGAGACTCAAGCGACTTTTTTATTTCACCGATTGCTGTCAAAGTTTTCTTTTCATTTTTCCATTTGAGTTCAAGTTCGTGAGTACGTTCCTTAACATTTGCAATCTCTTCATCAATCGCATTAATGCGTTTTTTGGTAGAAGTAATATCATCATCACTGTGTGCAATGAGTTCTTTGGTAAGCGCTTCTTTTTCAATTTCAAGGCGCATAATTTTTCTATGAGCTTCATCCAAAACTGGTGGCTTATTTTCAAGCGCCATACGAAGTGACGATGCGGCTTCATCCATCAAGTCAATTGCTTTATCTGGAAGAAAACGATTCGTAATATAACGGGTCGAAAGATTGACTGCGGAAATTAAAGCATCATCTGTAATACGCACGCCGTGAAATAATTCATATTTTTCTTTTAGCCCACGCATAATTGCCAAAGCATCTGCTTCGGATGGTTCTTCAATAAATACTGGTTGAAAACGTCGAGCAAGCGCTGGATCTTTTTCAATATGCTTTTGATATTCTTTGAGAGTTGTGGCACCGATAGCACGAAGTTCTCCACGTGAAAGTGCGGGTTTGAGTAAATTTGCTGCGTCTGCCGAACCTTCTGCCGAACCGGCACCAACAATTGTATGTATTTCATCAATAAACAAAATAATTCCGCCTTCCGAACGTTCAATTTCTTTCATAATAGCTTTCAAACGCTCTTCAAATTCTCCACGGAATTTTGTACCAGCAATAAGTGTACCCAAATCAAGTGATACTAATTCTTTATCTTTCAAGCTTTCTGGCACATCACCACGGGCCATACGAATTGCCAAACCTTCTACCACGGCAGTTTTTCCTGTTCCGGCTTCACCAATTAAAATCGGATTATTTTTGGTGCGGCGAGAAAGTATTTGCATCAGACGCATAATTTCGGTATCACGACCAATAACTGGATCTAATTTGTCTGCACGAGCAAGGTCTGTAAAATTGCGAGTATATTTTGCAAGAGCTTTATTTTTCTTTGGATTACTTGCCTCGGTAATATTTTGGGCACGAAGTTCTTCCAAAATATGATAAGCTTGATCTCTATCAATACGAAAACGTGCGAGTAATTCACGAACTTGTCCGGTTGATTCCAAAAGTGCTAGGAAAAGATGCTCAGTAGAAACAAATTCATCTCCTAGTGTTTGGGCAATATTAAGAGAATTTTCGAGTACTTGAGCAAGTTCTGGGGTCAAATACATTTGATATGTTTGGCTGGCTGTTGCTGACGCTCCTGGTACTTCTATTGCGTCCACAATACTGTCAGTTAAATGAAGAACATCAACTTCTAATCTTTCCAAAATCGCGTGTACAAGAGATTCTTCTTGTGTGAGAAGAGCTCCCATTAAATGAATGGGATTTACCTGATTCTGCCCACGTTCAACAGCAAGCTCGTGTGCACGACGAATTACTTCTTTGGCTTTTGTGGTGAAATTATTAAATGATGGAGGCATATAGGATATTTAATTAGCTAATAAATATCAACAACTTACAGTAAATTCAAATAAATTTAATTAATTCAGGGATTCACATCTATACAGACGTAACAGCATTCGGATAATTACAGTATATATTGTTTATATATAAAATAAACATACAAGTCAAATGGGCGATATGCATAGCATATCGCCCATTGTTTCATAAACATCTAAAACCCAAACCTTTTTTCTACCGCACTCCAATTGATATTTTTCATAAACGCTGAAATATAATCTGCACGTTTGATTCCATAATCAGTAATATATGCGTGCTCAAAAACATCCATCACAAGAAGTGGTGTTGCTCCCACCAAATTTCCTTCGTTATGTTCGTTAATCCAAGTATTAAATACCATTTTCTTGATTGGATCATATGCAAGCACAACCCAACCAATTCCACGCATCGCTCCGATACCAACAAAATCTTTTTGCCAATTTTCAAATGAACCCCAAACATAATTGATAACTTTTTCTAACTCAGAACCACTTGTAAGAACCGAACCGCCTTTTACCATATTCTCAAAATAAAGTTCGTGTAATCTCATTCCGTTCCATTCCCATCCAAAACGACGATGAAGTTCGGCATACTCTGGAGTACCAATTTCTTTTACCTTCATAAAATCGACCAATTTATTTGTATTGGTCACATAACCTTGATACAAAGTAAAATGATTATTTAATAAAATATCACTAAAACCTTCAAGTCCTAATAAGTCTGAAAAATCTTTTGTTTCGTACATATTACTCAGTTTATATTTAAGTTAAAAAATAGAAAGACTGGACAATATCATTATAATATGTTATTATAACAATAAGCTTCAACAACAAAAAGGAGAAGATTGTGCGAGCATCTCTTGTTCTTGTTAATCCCCTTCCCACTCTTGAAGATTTGCGCCAGAAATTGCTCCTGCAAAAAGAACACAATGAATTGATGAGAAGGATGGAAGATGTGGCCCCCGAAGCCATATTGATGATAATGAAAGAGAAACTCGCTCGAAAAGAAATTGTGCCAAAAAGAAAGGACATAACTTTCATTGGTGTGATAGGTGTCGAGAGAGATATTCTAGTCTTCAAATATGGTGGACTGTTATCTTATGCAGTCTTTTACGCCTCATACGAAGAAAAAGAAGGTGGCGTCGTAATTGAAGTAATCGAAGTTGTAAACAAAATCGGCCTTCCTTTTTTTCATCTCGGAGCACTCAAGGGACAAAGATTCCTCTGCGAAGAATAAAACAGTCCAATCATTTATTATGAAATCCGATGTACAGGTCTTGCCTGTACATTTTTTATTTTCCAGCAAAAGAAGATTTTATTTCAAAAATAGCTTCAACTAATTTGTTCATATCTTTTTTTGTTGTATCTCTACCAAGAGTAATTCTAATATTTTCTTTAGCTTCTTTGTCTGTTGCCCCAAGAGCTTTGATAACATAACTCCCATCATCAACTTGCGAAGAACAAGCTGATTTATGGGAAACTGAAAATCCTTTTTGATCTAATCTGATAATCATTTCATCACTTCCAATATTTGGTATACGACAATTTATATTATTTGGAAGTCTATCTTCCCCCCAAGCTCCGTAAAAAGTTACATCAGGAATTTTCTTTTCCAATTTATTTTTAAAATCATCACGAATTTCTGTTAATCTTTCTATTTCTTTATTTTTTAATTCTTGAGCTTCCAAAAGCGCCACAGCAAATGCAAAAGCACCGGCAACATTTTCTGTTCCACTTCTCATTCCTCTTTCTTGTCCACCACCAAAAGAAACTGGCTCAATATTTATCCCTTCCTTTTTGTATAAAATAGCTATTCCTTTTGGACCATAAACTTTACTGCTATTTATAGTCATCATATCTACTTTCAAACGAAAAACATCGAGATTCAAATAATTCCCCGCCTGACAAGCATCAGTATGAAAGTATGGATAATTTTTATTATTTATTTTTTTACTTTTAATTTCTTGTATCATTCTTCCGATTTCTTTTATTGGTTCTATGCTTCCAATTTCATTATTGGCATACATTACAGAAATTAAAATTGTATCTTCGGTAATTGCTTTTCTGACATCTTCCACTTTTACTAAACCATCTTCATAAACCGAAAGATAAGTTACATTAGCCAAACTATTTATTGATAAATAGTTAACCGCTTCCATAATTGCCGGATGTTCAATAGAAGAAATAATTATATGCGGAAGTTTATTTGAATGTTCATTTTCTTTTCTCCAAGCATAATAAGTTCCGAGTATTGCTAAATTGCAACTTTCAGTTCCCGAACCCGTGAAATATATTTCGTAAGCTCGTGCATTTATTATTTTTCCAATTTTTTCTTTAGCATCATTTAAAATCTTTTTTGCTTCTACTCCTTCTTTATAAATTGCCGATGGATTTCCAAAAATTTCCAAAACACGCAAAAATTCTTTTTTTGCGTTCTTACTAATTGGAGTTGCCCCAGCATTATCCAAATATATTCTTTTATTCAAAAAATTAAACATATAAATACTCTAACATAAAAAATGAAATCCCCCGGCAGGCGCTGTGCGTCTGGCGGGGGACTTTGGTACCGAAAGTTTTATCAGAAGAAGGACAGATTCAAGAGACCGTCCCGAAACGCAGGCTTACACCGGCCTTTTCGGTGTGCCTGCGCCACAAAGCGGCGGTTGTGGTCCCCACAGATTCCTCGGGCCCAGATGCGATGCCGGCCGGCGACGATTGCTCGTGCCGAAGGGCGATTACGCTTGCGGGCATTGCGAAGCTTGCGCTACGCAGGACATCTGCGATGGACCTGACGATGAAGATGAAAAACATACTGCTGGCCCGGCGCCGATGGTCAGGTGTGACGGCGGGTGCCGGAGGCCTTGGCGTCGATGTCGGTGGCCGCGGTGATGAACGTCTTGATCGAGATATGGATATCCAGAGTGGCAAGCGGTTTCTTCTTCATTTGGCTGTTCTCCTTTTAATGTACAACGAGCGCAACACGGTTTGTGTTACAAAATATAGCATAGCAGATATAAAATATTTGTCAAGTGGTAATTTATGTGTTCTTAAAAAAATACCTATTTATTCCCCTAGGCCTTGCCTAGGGGAATTATAAAACCATATACACACTTGATAAAAAAGCTTATGTTACACTCGTTTATAATATGAGCATTCTTCTCACCGCCACAACATCTCCATATATAATTCCTGCACTTATCGTCGCTGTTCTCTTTCTTTTGATTGTCGTCCTCTTTCTTTATCACAAAATTTATATATTTACTCGTGGCAAAAATGGTAAAAGTTTAGAAAGTACTGTACGTGCATATCTTGATAAAGTAGATGAATTAAAAAAACACGATGAAATAATTGCAAAACACGCATTTGATTTAGACAATCGTCTCGCACAATGTATTCGCAACGTGTCTACTGTGCGCTATAAAGCTTTTGATCAAAATAGTAGTAATCAATCATTTGCCATTGCGCTTGTAAACGAAAAAGGAGACGGGGTTCTTCTTTCTTCGCTACATCATCGTGATCGTGTAAGTATTTTTGCAAAACCATTAGTTAAATATACATCTACTTATGATTTGACCGAAGAAGAATTAAGCGTATTGGAAGAAAGTAAAAAAGCTCACAAGAGTAATCTCTAATAAATTGCTGTCATTTATTGACATTCTGTGTTAGAATTGCTTTTAATATTATGTCAAAAACTCAGGAATTGAAGCGGATTTCTCGTCAACCTGTCATTGCGGTACTTGGGCATGTTGATCACGGTAAATCTTCACTCCTTGATTTCATTCGCAAATCAAATGTTGTGGAAGGTGAAGCTGGTGGTATCACTCAACGTATTTCAGCTTATGAAGTACAGCACAAGCTCGCTGATGGAACTATCAAACCTATAACTTTCTTGGACACGCCGGGACACGCCGCATTTCAAAGTATGCGCGAACGTGGTGTAGAAATTGCCGATATCGCGATTTTAATTGTCTCAGCTGATGATGGAGTGAAAACTCAAACTATTGAAGCTTGGAAAGCAATTGACGCACGCAAACTTCCATATGTTGTAGCTATTAACAAAATTGATAAACCAGGTGCAGATATACAAAAAACCAAAAACTCTCTCGTAGAAAATGCTATTTATATTGAAGGTTACGGAGGAGATGTGCCTTGTGTAGAAATTAGTGCCAAAACTGGGCAAGGAATTGATTTCCTTCTTGAGACACTTCTCTTGCTTGTGGATATGAATGAATTAACCACAGATATAAGCACAGACGCAACCGGTTATGTCCTAGAGAGCTTTGTAGACCCAAAACGTGGCATCTCTGCCTCTCTTATCATCAAAGATGGTACTTTGGCTACTTCTGGTGCTATTGTCGCTGGTACTGCCCTTTCTCCTATTCGTATTATAGAAGACTTTGCTGGACGAACAATCAAGTCGCCCCACGCTGGACAACCAATCAAAGTTACGGGTTTTGATGAAATCCCTGCTTCGGGTGCGATTTTCATATCATCATCTGATAAAAAATCTATGGAAGCGCTTCAATCAGAAACAAAATCAAATACAATAAACAATGTGCTTGATCCTCGTATTTATAGAAACGCAAAAGTAGTTATTCCAGTAGTTATCAAAGCTGACTCTCTTGGCACATTAGACGCAGTCAAACTCGAATTGAAAAAAAGAGAAACTGAAGACATAAAAATAAAAATAATTGCTGAAGGTGTCGGAAATATTTCTGAAGGAGATATTATGCTCGCTTCATCTGATGAAAAAACTATTATTATAGGCTTTACTGTAAAAATGGAAACAAAAGCTCGCGATCAAGCAGACAGATTTAATATCAAACCAGAACTCTTTGATATTATTTACAAACTTTCAGAGTGGTTTGATACCATTGTAGAAAGTCGCCTTCCATACGAAGAAAAAGAAACAATCATTGGAACATTAAAAATCATTCGTACATTTAGTTCTCAAAAAGACAAACACGTTATCGGAGGAAAAGTGGAAACTGGGAAAATACAAAATAATGGCATAGTAAAAATAATTCGTCGTGGAGTCGAACTTGGGCGTGGAAAAATTGTTGAACTTCAATCACAAAAAATAAAAACACAAGAAGTAAACGAAGGAAATGAATGTGGATTGATGGTGGAAAGTAAAGTTGAGATGATTCCTTCTGATATTCTCGAGGCAGTTCTTGTAGAAAAATTGAAAATTTAATTTTCTTATTAATATGGACGCAAATAAACCACCGACAAAACGACAAACTCAAATATCTCTTGAAGTTCTGGCAATCGCTCAAGATTTTTTTCAACGTGAATCATCCGGTGCATCACTCATAACTGTCACTCGCGCAGAAGTGTCTGCTGATATGAAACACGGAACTATTTTTATAACTGTGCTACCAGAAAGCAAAGAAGCTGCTGCTTTAGATTTTGCCAAGCGTATGCGAAGTGAACTTCGTCACACAGTGATGAAAAGACTTCCTGTGAAAGTTATTCCATTCTTTGAAGTTGAAATTGATTATGGAGAAAAAAACCGACAACATATTGATTCTTTATTAAGAAAAGCAAAAGCTGAAACAGAACAAAAATAATACAGCCACAAAAAAACCTTTATTTTAATAGTATATTTACCTTGACAAAATAGGTAAAAGGTGTATAATATATATCATCTTTCGTGAGCTATTGATTTTTATCATTTCCTCACGATAAAGACTGTAGTCCTTTGTAACAAAACCGTAGTTACCCATCTTTTAGGAGGATAATTAAAATGGGAAAAACCTGGAAAAAGAACGGCGAAGACAACCCGAGGCCGAGCAAAGTGAAGCCTCAAGTCAAGAAGGAGAAGGCACCAAAGGTTCGTGGTCCCAAACCGGACTACACTCCCCGTGCTGAACAAGAAGCCAGAAAGTACGCGGAGGAGCACACTTGTTATGACATCAATCAGCTTTTGGACGGTGTCTACAGCAAAGAAATCTATCTCATCAATGGCGTCCAGTTTTTGAAAGCAATGTTTCCGCTGTACAAGGATGCCGAACAAGAAATTCTCTTCATCGTCGCCGACTATATACCCAACTATCACCCTCTTGCTTTGGCCGGTGTTCAACCCGGAACGAGAATTCCTTTCTTTCATCTCGAGCGAGCCTACTTCGCTACGAAGATGAAGGACGAGGGTGTCCGAAAGGCCGTGGAAGAGTTGTGGAGGTTTTTGCGGAATGCGAAATACAACAACCTCGCCAACGAAGTAGTCCTTCCTCAGGTGGAAGATTCTGCGGAAGAACCAACCGACACGACCGAAGAAGTAATCGAACACGAAGCATCGAGTGCCGCGAAAATCATTTGGGATGGCACCCGTGTCGGCCTCATTGAAACGCGTGGTGTGACTTTCGAAATCTCCCAGAAAAAACTTGGGAAGGTCGAGAGCACAATGATTGGTGTACGAAGTGCTCCGCAGGAAAGTGGTCTCACTGATGTGGAGATCGCCGGCGTAACAATTTCAATCAACGAACTTCATCGAAACAGTGAGCCCGAGCACGCTTTGGAAAAAACCAAGAATAACAAGTGCTCACTGTGGACGTTTCTTCGGAAGGTGATGGAAGAGGAAGGTTTGCTTGTGGCCAAAAAGCCGAGCGGACCCAGACCCTTGCGTCCTGCCAAGACAACCCCACCCGCCGAGTTCAAGACTCGTCCGCTGTTTGAAATGATTCAAAGTCATCTCGGGTTTTACGACCTAGACGGCGTGTTGGTGAAGTTGTTCGGTCCGGCAATCGGTCAACAGATTGAAGTCGTGAAAATTGGGGAAGGAAACGACCTCAGCAAACACGGCATCGAAATCGGCTTCACCATTTTGGCAAAGTGGGTCGCCGATGATACCAGTCTGCTTCATAGCAGTAAAGACTACGGCCAAATTGTGGCATTGGTCAATTACATTCGCGGTGTGCTTATCAAGAATGGCATCATTAAGTCATTCAAGAAAGCAGAACAACAACAAGCGAAGGTGATGATCTCCACCGAAAAGCCGCGTAACGGTATTACCGCTCCGCAATTCGGAAGAGAAAAAAGTCGTATTTGTCTCGCGACCAGCGACGGCCAAGTCGTTGGTGGAGGAGGTCAGACTTCTTCCACCCCAAATCCTTTGGCAAAGGGATTTCTATCCGACAGCCACGGTTATTGGAGGACCAATGACGGAATCACATTCCGCTCTTGGTCAAACGAAGGCCAATGGTATGCCAAAGTGATATCAGCACCGGAAGGTCACGTTCTCTACAATTTCAAACCCTTCATCAAGCTGGGTCACCTGCAAACCTCCGAAGTCGGTTTCCCCGGCAAGGAATTGCGCGAGTATCTTCGCGTAAAGCTGCGCGAAATCGGCGAACTACCGGATAACTCAGAACAAACGAAACAGGCTTCGGCCTAATCAATTTGTGGTGTGCAATGCACCACAACAAAAGGCGAACATCAGTGATGTTTGCCTTTTTTCTTTTCTACTCTATCCCCTTTTATAGCATTTTAATTATTAGATGTTCGGAATGTATTGTTTGGACCAATCACACTTACATTACCACCCAAATCTGTTGCCACAATTGTGTAGTAATAGGTTGTATTTGGTTGCAAACCTGTAAGAGTTGATGATTGTGAAGAACGAGCCACACCATCATAACTTCCAAGTTGACCGGTTGTCACAGCAAAACCATTTGAATTTATATCTCCCTCATTCATTTGTAATGGTGATGTACTGTAATACACGCGACCAAGAGCTACTCTATTTGTAGTCATCCAATTAAAGACAGCAGTTGTACTTGTGACTTGTGGACCAGATTGCATAACAATTGCTGGACCTGATGTATTTGCAACACCAGAACCTATAAGTTCATTCATCTTTGCTAATGTAAGTGGGCCAACACGCCCAGCTTGTGCAATACCGTATTTTGCTTGGAAATTCATAACCGCTGAACGAGTGAGAACACCAAAGTAACCAGTAACAAGTCCTTGCGGATATACACTTGGATCTCCTGCAAGAAATTCCTGAAGACTAGTAACATCTGAATTTCTTTCACCAAAATCAAGTTGCTGATTTATTTGATTAAAAGCAAATGCTTGTGTACTAAGTCCGACTGAAGCCAAAATGGCTATAATAGAACCTTGAATAATTTTTTTCATAATAATGTATATTTTCATTAAGATTAATAAAGGAAACATAATTGGACTTAACTAAACACCTAATTTCTAGGGTTAGTCAGTGACCCTATATATAAAGACGCTACAGGATTTATTTTCTTACAAGTTAAAATACATCTACAAAAAATGACGGACTATTTTTATGGTATAAATGTTGGGACAACCGAAGGATTAGGGATTTCCAAAATTGTTGAAGGTGTTCCAATTTCTTGATGAAGTCTTATTAAATATTCTCTCGCTTCTTGAGGGTCAATATATAGAGCTAAATTATTTTTATTATTTTTATTTTTATAAACTTCAACTTTAGTTGATGTGCTGACAGATGTTTTTATAAGAGCATTTTTAGTTGCGATAATTGTCGGAATGGTGGCTGACAAAACTTTTTGTTCAAGATTTAGAATCATACTAGTATTAGTCTTTGTCGTACTAGCAGAAGAAAGAAACTCATTATTAACTTCCATATCCTTAAGAACTGCTGCGTGCACTGCTATTTTAGTCTGAAAAGATACACCCACTTTTGCAATCTCACCAAACTCTGATCTACTCTCAAGCTCTGCAATATGTGAATCAAGCTCACGAACGTGAGCATTAAAAGCATTATTGGTTTTTAATTCTAAACCTGAATCTAATTTCCCTCGTAAAGCTAATCCTTCCACTTCTTCAAGACGCCTCGTAGCCAAAACAGCTTCTGTGTTTGCTTTTGATTGTGGAGTAAGAGAAAAAGCAACTTGTATCTTTTCATTCACATCTGTTTTCACTCTATATAAAAAATCTCCAGGTAACGACACTTGGGCAAAGGCTGAAACACCACCAGATATAATTAAAGTACTCGCGATAATTCCGAGAGCATATTTTTTCCTTTTTAAAAAAATAGTTTGTCGATTTATAACTGGCAATAACTCTTTAAAATAAAAACTTGATAATATGGGTTTCTTGACTGATATATCCGTATCAAGAAAAAAAGTTTGCGCTGAAATAGCCTCCCAGGCAAATTTCTTTTCTTCTGGAGTCATTTTTGTTTCTTTATGTTGTTCAAATAATGAAAAAATGTTTTTCATAATAAAATAATTTCTCGCAATTTAATAATGCCTCTGTGTAGTCTAACAGAAACAACATCTTCTGATTCATTAATAATTTGTGCTATATCTTTTACAGATAAGTCATTGGTATAACGCATAATAATTACCGAACTATAAATCTCGGGAAGCTTTCGCACGTGTTCCATCACACGATTGGCATCAATAGATGTATACAAAGCTTCTTCGATTTCTATGTATGGCCCAACACCTTGATCAACAATATCATCCAGTGACAATGTTTTTTTCTTACGATACTCATCAATAATTATATGACGAGCCGTGGTATACAAAAATGTTTTAATGTTTTCAATTTCATTGCCATTAACAAGATACTGCCAAGTGCGAACAAATGTTTCTTGGACAAAATCAATAGCTTTTTCTCTGTCTGATATTTTGAAAAAACAATATCGAAATATAGCATCTGAATACTCGTTATAGGCCTCTGTTAATTTTTGTTTATGTTGATCCATAGTTATAGACGCACAGGACCATTTTTTCTTACATACGTAGTTTCGTAATACCACAAAGATGAGGTGAAAGCAAGGATAAGAAAGGGTTTGGTCACCTCGCATATGTTTTTAATGCGGGAAAGGACTTGGTCACAAAGTCTATTTTTGTAATCAAAAATAGAAGACTTCGCGACCCCTATTCAAGTCCTTACGCAAGTGGTGCAGATCACTTGCTTCTCGGGCACAACTAAAAAATGGACAGCTTACGCGGTCTCATTTTTTATGTTGTGCCCGGGAAAGGACTTGAACCTTCATGCCTTGCGGCGCTTGCTCCTAAGGCAAGTGCGTCTACCAATTTCGCCACCCGGGCTTATAATTGTCTGTGTATTATACATAAAAATATGTTAGATTGCGAATATGAATATCAAGATAATTTTTGAAAATGAAAACTTTCTAGTTATAGACAAACCTTCAGGTATTGTAATTCATCCGTTTGATTATTCCACGGAATATACCCTTGTGGATTTTTTGCACGAAAATTATTCTAAAATGTTTTACATAGATAATAGTGTGACACTACAAGATAAAAGAACGATAGAATTGGGTGGTATTGTTCATAAATTAGACCGAGACACTTCGGGAATATTAGTTATTGCGAAAACCCAAGAAGTTTTTGATGAATTAAAATCACAATTTAGAAATCATATAATCAAAAAAACATACGTAGCGGTTGTTGAAGGAATTATTGAACAAAATAAATTTATCATTGATTCACCTCTTGGTCGTAATAAAAAAGATTATAAGCAATCAACCAATCCAGTAAATTTGCGAGGAGAATTACGTGAGGCAATAACAGAAGTAGAAGTAATAGAACGTAGGGCAAATACAACCCTCGTAAAACTTTTACCGAAAACTGGGCGCACTCATCAATTGCGTGCACATATGTCATCAATTGGTCATCCGATAGTTGGGGATAAAATATATGGAAGTAAAATTGATTCACCACATATTATGCTTCACGCCGAGAGTTTAAGTTTTGATCTTGATAGAGAGGAAAACACTTTTAAAAGCGAAATGCCAAAAGAATTTTTTAATAAGTGAGATGCAGGCGGGAGTCGAACCCGCGAATGGCGGTTTTGCAAACCGCAGCGTTAGGCCACTTCGCCACTGCATCTTGTCATTCTGTAAACAATTATAATGGTTTACCTTCGATTTATATTTTGACGCTGCGGTTTAACCGCAGATCTATTCATATATTTCGCTATGCTCTTGGACCACTCACCACTGCATCTTGTCTTTTAAACTTTCTCATTCTAACATATTTATGCTTTATGCTCTAGAGAATTTCTATGAGTCGTGTTATAGTATTTCACTATAAGCCCCTATAGCTCAGCTGGTAGAGCATCGGACTCTTAATCCGCAGGTCGTAGGTTCGATCCCTACTGGGGGCACAACAATATCTAACAAACTTTTTTAAAAGAAGTATTGAGTAATTTCTTTAGTAGTGAAAATTTGTTAGAATAGCTAAACACCTGCCCGGGTGATGGAATGGTAGACATAAAGGACTTAAAATCCTTGGCTGGTTACAGCGTGCGGGTTCGAGTCCCGCCCTGGGCACAAAATGAAAACTGGCTTTTGCCAGCTTTTTCATTTTGTGACAGGGAGAAAGCCAACTGCTTGGCTTTTATCGGGACTCGAATACGGGTCGGAAAATCATCTGCGACGAAGGAGCTGATTTTGTGACCGAGTCCCGCCCTGGGCACAAATTTGCATTTTCTTTTTCCGTATGACAGGATAAAACCAGTTTTGATATCAAATATCGGCTCTTTAACTTTTTGGAGGATTCCATAATGAGAATCGGTAAACTAGCTGGGGCAATTATTTCCCTGCTCATAATGTCGGTGTATGTGTATTATTATCAAAAATGGATAAAAAATTTACCTTATTCATTTCAACTCACCTGTTTTTTCTTTCTTGGAATATTTCTTCACTTTCTTCGAAAGATCGAAGCCGGAACAACAGCAGAACTTTTGTTTTTCGAAAAGTCCACGAATTATTTTTGGAGCGACGGGTTTTGTTTAGTCCCCTCACTTTTTCCAGCATTACATAACATTGGTATTTATTTGTTGTGGAATCTGAAAAAAGAAACTTACGAGGAGCTTCAACTCTTCAATCCAAACATTAAGATTGAGCACACGCATTTCCGGGATCAAAGACTTCCTGAATACAAAATAAAAACAGATGCGTCACTTTTGTCTATGACAATATATCGCATCTTTGCAAATCTAGGTAATTGGTTTTTCTCTATAGACAGAAGTCATCCTGAGCTTGTTTATCAAAGAATCGGGTTCAAGATTATTCTTCTCGCAGTCATCTACGGATTCATTGCGAATTCTTGGATAAATCTACCTTTCAACCAACAAAAGAAAACTTCACACATAGTCTATGCACAACTCGATGACGGTACCATACAACCACCACTTCCGAATAAGGAGATGTTTGAGGAAGATGTGGTTAAAAAATATACCGACCTCGATGGTTTCCGTTTTCTCCATTATCAAAAAACAATCAACGGTAAAAAACCTTTTGTTTTGGTGGATTCACCTGTTTGCTTGATTATTCCCGCTGGGAAAAGACTTGCATTCGAATCAAAAAAACCACCAAAGCTTGTCATCAATATGACAAGGAATGCCGAGTATGTTGCTAAGGAGCAATATGCTTCCTTGTTAGGAAAAATTCTCAGTAAAACTTACAACTTCACTGCAAATATGTTTGCCAACAAGCCCGTCCAATTTGGATATCCAGAAACAAAAGCTTGGAAATACGCGCAAACGTTTTGGGATAAAATTGATTTTGAAGGTTATGCTGTAGTTGCAACAGCAAAAGATTTGGAAGACATACCTGATGGTGTTACTGGCGGATTCATTTGCTTTTAAACAATGTAGCCAGATTTAAAGACGGCTACGAAAATAAAAATTCGTGGGCGTCTTTTTTGTTTGTATCCGTTGTCACTACAAAATGAAAAATGTAAACTATTTATATGCCCTTTCCGCTTTCTATAATCCCTCGCGAAAAATTTTCTGAACATCCACTCTTAGCACGATTATTAGAACTACACGATGTCCCCGAGATGTTATATGTCGCTGGCACACTACCAGAAATAACTCTTGATGAATACGGTCGTGCCACTCCACGCATATTAACTGTAATTGGTTCACGTAAAAATACAAATTACGGAAAAAATTGTGTAGAGAAATTAATAAATTCTCTTGCAAATGAAAATATTATAATTCTTTCTGGTCTTGCTTATGGTATAGACAGTCTGGCTCACAATACTGCATTAAAAAATAAAATAATTACTATTGCAATTCCCGGCAGTGGACTTGATACCAAAGTAATTTATCCCAGAACTCATCTCGGATTAGCCGAAGATATAGTCAATTCCGGTGGAACATTATTATCTGAACTTCCGCCAGAAACACCTGCTGCACAATGGACATTCCCTTCACGTAATCGTATTATGGCAGCCTTATCAGATGCTTTATTAGTTGTAGAGGCCGAAGAAAAGTCGGGTACATTAATTACCGCAAGACAAGCTCTTGAACTTGGTCGTGATATTGGCGCTGTTCCTGGAGATATATTTTCGCCAACATCTATTGGAACAAATATACTCATACGTGATGGAGCATACACAATAGCAAATGAAGATGACTTATTTGCGTTGCTTCATCTTTCAAAAAGAGAGAGCAAAGAAATTATTCGCGATTATTCTCCCAACGAACAACTTATATTAAATTTATTATCCGAACCAATAGAAAAGGATTTATTATTAATTAACAGTAAACTCTCTCCAACAGATTTTCTAATTACACTTTCTTCACTCGAAATGAAAGGTGTAATACAAGAAACATTTGGCGAAGTAACAAAGATAGTGTAAAGTACATCCTAACTCCCAATGAAACTATTAATTGTAGAAAGTCCTTCCAAGGCAAAAACTATTGCAAAATATTTAGACGGCGCATATGAAGTGCGTGCGTCTGTTGGTCATATTCGTGATTTGCCAAAGAGCAATAAAAAAGCTGTCGACATAGAAGGTGGTTTTATTCCGCATTACGAAGTAAGTGCTGGTAAAGAAAAAGTTATTTCTGAAATAAAATCTCTTGCCAAAAAATCAAATGAAATATTACTCGCAACCGACCCCGACCGTGAAGGAGAAGCGATAGCTTGGCATATACAAGAAGCTTGTGGACTTAAAACTGCGAAACGAGTAGCTTTCCACGAAATCACCAAAGAAGCTATTTTGGAAGCCATACAACATCCACGTGAAATTGATATTAATTTAAAAGAAGCTCAGGAGGCTCGTCGCGTACTTGATCGTCTTGTAGGATATGATTTGTCAGGAATTATTTGGAAAAAAGTTCGCTACGGACTTTCTGCTGGCCGCGTGCAATCCCCTGCACTTCGCATCATTATGGAACGCGAACGCGAAATACGTGCATTTATTCCTGTCACCTATTATGTAATTGCTGGCGAATTTTCAACTGTCGGCCGAATGAAAGAAAGTAAAACTTACACTCTCATTCTTGAATGTGAAAAACAACCAAATGACAAAGCGGAAGCCGAACGTATTGTGCGTGAAGGTAAAAATTCAAATTGGGAAGTCGTCTCAATAGAAAGCACAGAAGTTTCTCGTTCACCAAAAGCTCCATTCACAACTTCTACTTTGCAACAAGCGGCAAGTTCACGCCTTGGATATTCTCCGTCTCGCACTATGGGTATCGCCCAAAAATTATATGAAAAAGGTCTCATCACTTATATGCGTACAGATAGTACAACATTGTCAGCTACTGCTGTTGCAGAAATTGCTTCTGTAATTGAAAAAAACTTTGGCAAAGAAAATCTAGAAATTCGCCAATATAAAACCAAATCAAAAAATGCTCAGGAGGCTCACGAAGCAATACGTCCAACTCACGCTACGCAAAGAAGTGGTGGTACAAATGACGATGAAAAACGTCTTTATTCACTCATCTGGGAACGCGCCGTATCCAGTCAAATGAAAGATGCAAAATTAAAACGCAGCAAAGTTACTGCAAATATTCCATCAAAAAGTATTCCTGATTTTTCTGTGACAGGTTCTATACTTCTTTCTCCAGGATGGCTTTTGGCATCAGAAGATGCAAAAAGTGATGATGTAATTTTGCCAGAGCTAAAACCAAATGACACGCTTAATTTAAAAACATTACAATCAATTGAAAAACAAACTGAGCCACCAAACAGATATAGTGAAGCTGGTTTAATCAAAGAGCTTGAGAAAAGAGGTATTGGCCGTCCATCAACCTATGCGTCTATTATGACGACCATCGAAGCGCGCGGTTATGTTGAAAAAATAAACAAAGCACTTCACCCAACAGATACTGGTGAAGTTGTGATTTCATTTTTGGAAGATCATTTTGCGTCATACATAAGTGATACATTCACAGCAGATATGGAAGACAAGCTAGACTTAATCGCTGAAGGTAAGGCTACCTATTTAAAAACATTGAAAGATTTTTACGGACCATTTCTTAAAGATGTAAAATCAAAAGAAAATTTAGAGAAAGCTACAAGTATGGGTGATGCTCCAGAAGGAATGAAGTGCCCACTTTGTAACGCCAAGATGGTCATCAAGCTTGCAAAAAATGGAAAATTTTATTCTTGTATTCGTTATCCAGAATGTATGGGTGCAAGAAAAATGGACGGTGATGTTATGGAAGGTCCAAAATTACTTGGCAAAAAATGTCCGAAATGCGAAAAAGGAGAATTAATGGAACGTGAAGGAAAATATGGTAAATTTATCGCCTGTTCGAATTATCCAAAATGTAAATATATTGAACAGGATGAAGAGATGCGTAAAGCAAATTCAACTGGTGTCTCTTGTAATAAATGTAAAGACGGATATATGGAGGAGCGCAAAGGACGCTTTGGAATATTTTACGCTTGTTCAAATTATCCAGATTGTAAACATATAATCAAAACTCGCCCAACTGGTAATCGTTGTACTTATAAAAAAGATGACGGGACAGAATGTGGAGAGTTGATGATGGAAGGGACAAAGACCATACCCGAGAGATGTTCAGATAAAGGTTGCCCGATGCATAACCCTCATAAACTAAACAAAGAAGAGAAATAATTAATATCTCGGGTAAGCAGGCATCCTGCGTTGCCTGCGGTGGTCTTTGTCTGGCGGAACTATGTTTTTCTAGCAAGAAAAACAAGTGAGCCGGGGTCGCGGAAATTTCGAGCGACGGCGATAAATTATCTGTGACCAAAACCATACCCGAGAGATGTAGCGACAAACTCTGTCCAAACCACAACCCACATAAATTGGAAGTTAAAAAATAAATACAAAAGAGCGACCCTTCGGGTCGCTCTTTTGTATGTTTGACTTTTATATAAATAAAGTTAGTATTTACGTAGGCTCATTCACAGAAAAGGAATACAGAAATGTCTAAAATCATAATAAGTAAATACTCCGCCCTTAGACATATAGGACACGAAACTCAAGGATCTTACTGGAATAGATTGGCACAAATAGCAAGAGAAATGATGAAGAAAAATATGACCTCAGTATATGCAATGGGGCGTCTTGCATTTATTGCTCAAGAATTACCTGTGGATTTTGATAGTTGCGATCATACGTATAACAAAAAAAGCATCTTTAGAGAAATTAAGGAACATTTAACCAAAGTGAACGATACTTCAAAGAAAACCTTCAGGCGAACTTATTTGGCGCACAAGCTAGGATATGAAGACCGACTCTCTTCCATTTTACCAAAAGAATAAAGACTCTTTGGCAACAACCACCCAACAGTAAAACGTTGGGGGTTTTTCTTTGCCTTTTCCAAATTTTTTGATATTGTTAAACCTATGGACTTGAAGACTTTTTCTGACACAGACCCTTCGCGTATTTTTGCGCTACTTCCTGATATTAAAGAATCTGACAAAGAATTAATTCTTCGCGCCTGTAAGTTTTCAGAAAAAGCGCATACCGGTCAACTTCGTAAATCTGGTGAACCATATTACACTCACCTTTTTGCCACTGGTATAAACTTGGCCACACTCAAAATGGACGCTGAAACAATTGCGGCTGGACTTATGCACGACATCTTGGAAGACACTCCAGTAACTGCTGAAGAATTACGAAGCGAATTTAATGACAAAATAGTTACCCTTGTGGAAGGAGTCACAAAACTCGGTAAATTAAAATATTCTGGTACCGAGCGTCACGTGGAATCACTACGTAAATTTTTCGTCGCGATGGCAGATGATATTCGTGTGGTCGTCATAAAACTTTGCGACAGACTACATAATATTCAAACTCTTAAATATGTTTCTCCCGAAAAACAAAAACGTATCGCTCTTGAAACTTTGGAAATTCACGCACGCCTCGCAGACAGATTGGGAATGGGAAGATTAAAAGCCCAACTTGAAGATGCAGCTTTTCCATATGTTTACCCAGAAGAATATATAAAAACAGTAGAATTTTTCAAAAGTATGCGCCCAATTTCTGATGAACAATTAGAAATTGTGGTATCAAAATTAAAAGAAGAACTTGCTATATTTGATGTAGAAATCGAGCGCATAGACTATCGTGTTAAACATTTATATTCTTTGTGGCAAAAATTGAAACGTTACAAAATGGATATTTCTAAAGTTCACGATGTCGTAGCTTTGCGTATTATTGTTCCTGCTGTTCCCGATTGCTATCAAGCCCTTGGTGTAATACACGGACTGTACCGTCCTGTTCCTAGTAGATTCAAAGATTATATTGCTTTACCAAAACCAAACGGATATCGTTCACTTCATACGACTATTTTTTCTGGAGAAGGAAATACTTTGGAAATACAAATTAGAACAAAAGAAATGCATCGTGAGGCCGAATATGGTATTGCCAATCACCTTTCATATAAAGAGCTTGGTAAGAAAGCAAGTAAAGAAGAGATAATCAAAAAGACTGGTTGGACTAGAGAGCTTTTGGAATGGCAAAAAAATGTAGACAAGCACCAAGAATTTATAAATAATTTAAAGACAGATTTTTTTGAAACGCGAGTATTCGTTTTTACACCAAAAGGAGATGTTATAGATTTACCGGAAGGTTCAACGACTATTGATTTCGCTTATGCTGTCCATTCAGATATTGGTGATCATACCGCTGGTGCAAAAGTAAATGGAAAATTGGTACCACTAGATACTACATTAAAAAATCAAGATGTAGTGGAAATAGAAGTAAAAGAAAGTGCCTCACCAAAACGAAAATGGATAGATATGTCGCGCACAGCTTTGGCAAAAAGACACGTAAGAGTTTATATTAAAGAACACGGAGGTCCGCTTGATAAATTCTTAACAAGATAATTATATTCTCATCATTTAGTTTAAAAATTTAAAAAAACTAAATACTAAAATTTTTTACGTTATATAAGTCTTCACTTTGCTCTTCCGCTTTTACTTCTTCTATTGAACGATCATCAACCGCAACATCTGTAGGTTCATAAATTTCCAACTTTTCTTCTGGTGACGTTTCCTCTTGTCCTAGATGAGTAAATTCTGTAACTGGCTTTATATATCTCTCGGTATCTGGTACTGCTTGTAGCGTCTCCATATCTTCTTCTTTGAGAGTATCAAACATTCCTTTATGTGTTTTTTCTTCCCCTGCTTTACGAATAGCAACAGAAAGTGCAAGTAATTCTTCGTGTGAAAAATAATCAATCCAAATACGACCTCCACGTTCACGTGGTTCTATTTGCACTCTAGTCCCGAGGGTCTCGGCGAGCTTTTCTTCCATATCTACAACTTCTGGTGTCATAAACAAATCCTTCTTGCGAACTTTTTCAAAAGCGATACGACGAGCGATTTGTTCAGCTTCACGCACAGTCATTTTGCGTACCATCATTTCCTTAAAAAGAGTCATTTGCTCTGCTGGTCTATCTATTAACATTAAAAGTGGACGAGTATGACCTTCAGTAATTTGCCTTTTTGAAATAGCATCAAGTATATCTTGTGGAAGCATCAAAATACGCACAGTATTTGAAACATATTCACGACTTTTCCCCATTTTACGCCCAACTTCTGCCCAAGAAAGTTTAAACTCTTCAGCAAGTCTCTGGAAAGATTGAGCGCGTTCGACAGAATTCAAATCTTCACGTTGTAAATTCTCTATAATAGCAAGTTCTAGCTTGGCACGACTATCATCACCTGTACGCACAACAACAGGCACCTGAATCAATCCTGCGAGCTTAGAAGCACGTAAACGACGCTCACCAGCGATAAGTTCATATTCCACTTTTACACCACCATCTTCCAATACAGTTTCTTGGCGAGATACCACAAGTGGCTGAAGCACACCGTATTGACGGATACTATCTGAAAGTTCTTTCAATCTATCCTGATCAAATTCCCGTCTCGGTTGAAATGGGTTTGGTACGATTTTCTCTAATTCTATCCAAAAAATTGAATTCTCTGTTTGTCCCATAAAGTATGTTTATGGGGTAAGTATATCACGAGAGAAATACTGGGTGTAGATAATAAAGTAAGATACGAAGTAAGAGAGACTCGGTCACAAAACTAATTCCTCACTGCGTTCGTCATAATTAGTTTCGCGACCCCTATTCAACTCCCCGTAAGCCAAGCAGTTGGTATTTTTTCTATATGTGCCGGAGGTGGGAGTTGAACCCACACACCTTGCGATACACGATTTTGAGTCGTGCGCGTCTACCATTCCGCCACTCCGGCTTAGAGTTGAACTATATGATTATACCATAAGTTTACATTTTAAAAATATATGCTAGTATGAAGTTTCAGTTTGTTCTTTTGTTAACGTTGTTACTATGGGAGTCAACAAGTGTCCAAAAAATCCGAGTTCAAACCCGAAGACACCATCCGTGTGAAGCCAGAAATTTTTGATTCGGCTGAACATCGGAGACAAATAGTCGGCCGGACGCAATTCCCCGAGCACCTGCTGATCAGTGGCAGAATAACCGTTGTCAGAGTTTGCGACGACGGGCAACTTCTAATCAAGCACCCAGATATCAAGAGAAAGCCGGTAATACACGCCAAATTTTTCGAACACACCCCACAACAACTCTAAAAGTTTCTCTCAAAAAAACCGAAACGAAAAAGGACGACCATAGTCGTCCTTTTTAATTTCTAAAATACTCCCTCGTTTAAATAATCAAGAATATCATCTGACTCATACATCATTACATTTGCAGATGTATCTATCAAAAATGGAACCTGTTGTTTACCTCCCTTTTTTATCAATTCTTTTTTATATTCCTCACTTTCTGAAATATTTCTTTCTTCATAACTAGACATTTTTCCTAAAAAAGAATCCTTAACTTTTTCACAAAATGGACAATTATTACTTGTATACAAAATTAACATATAGTTGATAGTTAGTTGTTACTAGTTTATAGTAAAGGCACAAACAATGAAAGAAAAACCCAAAGTTATAGTTATTGTCGGCCCCACCGCCAGCGGAAAATCAGATTTCGCGGTTGATTTTGCTTTGAAAAATAATGGCGAAATAATAAGTGCAGATAGCCGACAAATATTCAAAAATCTTAATTTGGGTACTGGGAAAATTACAAAAGAAGAAGAACAGGGTGTGCCTCATTATATGCTTGATGTTTGCGATATTGGCAACAATTTCTCTGTTGCTGAATATAAAAGTTTAGCTATGCCAATACTTGAAGATATTCTTGCCCGTGGCAAGACTCCCATAATTTGTGGTGGTACAGGACAATATATTGATGCGCTTATTTTTAACCAAGAAATTCCACGTGTTGAACCAAATATGAAACTTCGTAATGAATTAGATAAAAAAACTACAGCAGAGTTATATAAAGAGTTATTAAAAAAAGATTCTCGTCGCGCAAAGACTATTGATAAACATAATCGTGTACGATTAATTCGTGCACTTGAGATAATTGCTTCACTTGGAAAAGTCCCCACAATTAAAAAATCAAAATTACGATTTGATACAAAAATATTTTTACTAAATCCATCTCGAGAAATATTACGGGAGAGAATACAAAAAAGATTGATAAAAAGATTAGAACTCGGAATGTTAGAAGAAGGCGAAAAAATATCTGCTATGAATTTTTCTGATATACAAATAAAAAAACTTGGTATTGAATATATTTCAATGAATAAATATTTAAAAAATAAGATTAATATTGCAGAAATGATGGAAGAAATAATTACCAAAAGTATGCAATATGCAAAACGTCAACAAACTTGGAATAAAAAATATATTCCAATTGTAGAAGTTATATAAATAAAAAAGACGGACTAGCTCTCGCTTGTCCGTCTTAACCTTCTTCATATCACATTCCCGACTTGATAAGCACATCCTGCGAATCCGCAAGCAATGCCGATTTTTGAACCATTTTCTTGTCACCTATCAGGCGGGCGAGACGATTGACTGTACGCCAATCCAAATATTTTCTTATTTCTTCGTAATGAATGGCACGACTAACCAAAGATTCATAAAGTGCAGAAGCTGGGTGACTACACAATCTCGAAAGCCTGCCACAAACAAGGTAAAAAGTGGGATCAATTATTTCATTTAGCTCAGACAGCAACCCTGTTGGATTAAAAGAGGAAATGATTTCCTTTCCCAATTTTATCACCATCTTGCGATAGCCAGAAAAAGGAGATGTAAAACGGCACATTAACATATATGCCATCAACGCTTCTTTTTGAGATGCATTAAAATTCTTATGCATCTTGTCGTCGATGATTTCAAATACGACGGTATCCAGCTCAAGCAAGTAATAAATTCCAATAAAAAAATACACCAGATGAAACTTTTTCAGTTGCGCGAAACAATTCCCGATAGCGCTATAAAGCGCACAGGCATATTCGAGAGTTGCCAAGCTTCTCTCAAGTTCGCTTTTCTTGAGAGACAGCTCGTAGTTTCGAAACGCAAGCGCGATGGTTCCCGCTCTTCCAAAATGCTCCGCGTTCCAGATCTTTTTGCTGATTTCGTCTTGCTCCGCATAATTTCCTTTTTTGGATTCCATATTCCCTCCTACCAAGTTGATTGAATGTTCAATTTTTTGTGGAATAAAATTCCAACAAAAACTTAAACAAATTATAGCACATTTTGACCAAAAAGTCAACGTTGTTAATTTTTATTTCTTCCTTTAATATCAACAACTTTTTTGCTATAATTTACAAATGTCTAATGAATATCTCACAACTATCGGTCTTGAAGTTCACGCCGAATTACATACCAACTCAAAAATGTGGTGTGGTTGTAAAAATGACCCCTACGAAAAAAGACCGAATCAAAACGTCTGCGAAATTTGTATGGCCCACCCCGGTACTCTCCCTGTTCCAAATAAAGAAGCGATAAAAAAAGTAATCACTGTTGGTTGTGCTACAAATAGTAAAATTGCCGACTTTACCGAATTTGATCGCAAGAATTATTTTTATCCTGATATTCCAAAAGGTTATCAAATTACTCAATACAAATTTCCTATTGTGTCTGGTGGTTCAATTAATGATGTAGAGCTCACTCGTATACATCTCGAAGAAGATACTGCGAAATCATCACACGATAATGAAGGTTACACTTTGGTTGATTACAATCGTGCTGGTGTACCTTTGATGGAGCTCGTCACTGAACCAGTGATTCATTCGGCAGAACAAGCGGTAGATTTTGCGCGCGAACTGCAACGCATACTTCGTTATGTCGGGGCATCCGAAGCTAATATGGAAATGGGACAAATGCGTGTGGAAGCAAATATCTCTGTTTCAAAAGATAAAAATAAATTCGGAACAAAAGTAGAAGTAAAAAATCTTAATTCATTCCGTTCTGTTTTGGAAGCCATAGATTTTGAAATAAAAAGACATATAGAATTATTAGAAAAAGGAGAATCTGTAATACAAGAAACTCGTGGTTGGGATGAAAATAAACAAATCACTTTTAGTCAACGCAAAAAAGAAAATGCTCACGATTATCGTTATTTCCCAGATCCTGATTTACCAAAATTATATTTGAATGAACTTTTTGATGTTAATGAAATCAAAAAGTCACTTCCAGAATTACCAAAAGAAAAGCGTGAACGTTTATCCAAAATAGGAATCAAAAATGAAATAATAGAAATTCTTATAGATAATCCAAATCTAGCTAATTATTTTGACTCTGTTATTTCAGAAAAAGAGGCCACCTTCATACAATTATCTGCAAATTATCTTGCTTCGGATATTATTGGTTTACTCAAAAAAGACGGAAAAGAAATTGAAGAAAAGACCCTTCCAAAATCTTCCTCATTCCGTACTTTGATTGAAATGATACAAGCAAATGAGCTTTCTTCTCGTGGAGCAAAAGATATATTACCAGAAATGTTAAGTAATAAAAATATAGATGTCATAAAATTTGCTGAAGAAAAAGGCTACATACAAAAAAATGACGTTAAAGCATTGAAGAAAATTATTGACGAAGTATTAACAGAAAATCCTGCCCAAGTTGCTGATTATAAATCGGGCAAAGAAGCTATGTTAATGTTTTTCGTCGGTGCTTGTATGAAAAAAAGTAAAGGAAGTGGTAACCCGCAACTCTTTCAGGAATTATTAAAAGAAGAATTGAAAAAATAAAAAAACGGTCGCCCAAGGGCGACCGTTTCGTATTCTTCTTTGAATCAATATACTTCTTCTATATTTTTTTCTGTTTGAGGAACAGCTGCGGTATACCCCATATGAAAATCGGGATACATCCGACCACTTCCCATTGGAACAAGAGCAAGTCGGAAATCCGAAGTCCCTTTTACTTCTTCCCCTTCGTAGAAAAATACTTTGGCTGTGATACCGGAGAATTTGGAAATAAAAATGTTTTCTTCCCGGCAACTAGCGCGAATGGTTTGGCCTTCATTCAAAAACTCTTTTGGGATAGGAACTGTCCCATCCTCAAAACTTTTCTGAATAAGGCTAGCTAAATCTCTAAATGAAATCGAGCCTGACCACATATTTGTCTTCTCCTTTTTTCTTAATATATGCACAAACTATGCATATCTCAAGTCGTACACTAACATAAGTATTTTAAAAAATCAAAAACACTTACAACATCTAGCTTTTAATAATTATTTCTTGTTATACTTAACAAATGTTTTTCACTCAGCAATTTATCAAAGATTTATTTTGGAGTCTCATCTTTATTGCCTCTTGGTATGGTCTAACTCACAATCATATTATTCGTCCTATGCCACAACCTCTGCCAGGAAATTGGAGCATACAGATTATGCAGCATCCTCTTATTTTTGGAATTACGGGACATAATTATATTATTCTTCGTGACCCAGATAGTGAAATAGTCAGCGAATTACACGGTCTAGCGACAAACACTATAACCGGTGCGTGGAAATATATCGGGAATGATTCTTCTGACATTCTTCAAGTATGGGAATTTAATGGTCCACGGTCATACTTGGCAGAAAAGTCATACCCAGGAATTATTTTAAGTGAAGGGAAATATGATGATATTATTTCAAAATGGAACAAAGCCACCGCTTGCAAAAAACCAATTAATGAAAAACGTCTTCCATACCCTCCTTTTGGTTTGAATTTACACGGTGATTCGGAAAACTCAAACTCTGTGGCTTATACTTTGGCTATTTGTATGGGGACGAATGCAAAACACATAGGACTTTTTACACCAGGAGAAGGAATAAATTTACTAGCTAAATAAACTATTTATTTTCTTTTAATTTATTAATCAAATAATCACCAAATTTCTTTACAGAATCATTTTCATACAAAGAAATAACAATTACTTCTCTTTTACTTACTTTTTCAAGTTCTTTTATTTTATCTTTTATAGCTTGTTCATCTACTGTATCAGACTTCGATAAAACAATTATTTCATCTTTTTTCAAAAGACTTTCATCATATTTAGCAAGTTCATTTCTAATCGTTTTATATACTTCTCCTACATTTTCGTTTTCAGCAGATACCAAATGCACCAACACACGTGTGCGAGTTATATGTCTTAAAAATTTGTGTCCCAAACCTTTTCCTTCACTAGCTCCTTCAATTAATCCTGGAATATCTGCAAGCACATAGCCGAAATATGCACCCAAGTTTGGTTCAAGAGTAGTAAATGGATAGTCACCAATTTTTGCTCCAGCACGTGTAAGAGCATTCAAGAGTGATGACTTGCCAGCATTTGGTAAACCAACAAAACCAACATCAGCAATTAATTTAAGTTCAATATCAAAAGTAGCAAATTCCCCGCGTTCACCTTTTGTAAATTCTTCTGGAGTACGATTTGTCGCTGATTTAAATTGTTCATTTCCAAGTCCACCTTTTCCTCCACGAAGGACAATAAAATCTCCTTCTTCCATAAATTCATAAGTCTTGTCATATTCACGATTGTGTATTACAGAACCTAATGGCACTTGAAGATATAAATCTTCTGCACTACTTCCGTGCATACTACGCTTTTGTCCTGCTTCACCAGCATTCGCTGCCCATTCTTTTTTATGTTTATAAATAGACAAAGCTTGAATATCACGAATAACGCGGAAATAAACATCTCCACCTTTTCCTCCATCACCACCAGCTGGGCCTCCATAAGGAATTCCTTTTTCACGGCGCCAACGAACTACACCATCACCACCCTTTCCAGCTTCTATTTGTAACGTTACGTGATCGATTAACATTTTTGTATAATAACACATTTTCCTTTATTTTTCAAGGTATTGACGAAAGAATGCAAAAGGAATATAACGAAGATAAGCCTATTCCTAAAATATTAATTAAACAGGAACAGACGTCTAATATGAAAAAAATACTACTATCAGGTATCGTTGGACTAGTTATGGCGACAGGCCTAATAGGAACGGCCTCTGCACAGTATTATTCTAATAATAGTCAATATTATTATCCATACACATATAACCAAAACACATCATATACAATAAGACAAATTTCTCCTTGTTTATCTTACAAATATAATTACTATGGGCAAATAATAGAAACTATAAATACTTGTAACAACTATAATTATTCTAATTATTATTCATCCCCTTGCGTACAAATACAAACTTATCCATATATGAACAATAATTGTAATTCAAACTATTATTCAAACTATTCAAATAGCGGTTATCAAAATAATTACTATCCTTCATACAATAATACCTGCGCTTATTATTACTATGATATGGATGGAGACTATATGTGTGGTTCGTATAACTATAACTCATATTATCCATATATGAATTATAATAATATGATGAATTACACTCCGATGTATACTCCTACAAATTATTACTATGGGTATTAGATAAAAGAGCGACCCTTCGGGTCGCTCTTTTATCTAATCATTAATAGTTGCGAAGACGTTCTGATTTATCGTGAGAACGTATCTTCTCGTGTACTTTCGCTTCGATTTGACGAATACGTTCACGGGTCACACCAAACTCTGCTCCCACTTCTTCCAATGTATGCATCACACCATCATATTCACCGAGACCATTTCTCATTTCAACAATCTTTCTTTCCTTTGGTGAAAGATCGTCCAAAATTTCATTAATTTGATCCGCAAGAATTCTGTGTGACGCTTCTGCATCTGGAGAAAGTATTTTATCATCAGCAATAAATTCACCGAGTGTGGATTTGTCGTCATCGTCTCCTATTGGTTTTTCAAGTGAAACAGTATCTTGGTTTATATTTTCAATGATGTGAATTTTACTAACATCAACTCCCATTTCCATAGCAATTTCTTCAGCAAGTGGATCACGCCCTAGATCTTGCGATAATCGACGCACAACTTGTTTATACTTGGCAATTGTTTCTACCATATGCACTGGTATACGAATTGTGCGAGACTGATCGGCTAGCGCGCGAGTTATGGCTTGGCGAATCCACCACGTAGCATAAGTAGAAAATTTATAACCTTTATTCCAATCAAATTTTTCAACAGCTTTAAAAAGTCCAATATTTCCTTCTTGTATCAAATCAAGAAGAGTCAAATCAGACGAACGACCAACATATTTTTTGGCAATAGAAACCACAAGACGAAGATTGGCTTTTGCCAATAATCCTCCTGCCTCCATATCACCTTTTTCTATGCGTTGTGCGAGAGTTCTTTCTTCATCACCAGAAATAAGTGGGTACTGACCAATTTCTCGCAAATACATTTGAATACTATCGTGAGTACTGTCTCTCCCTTCGAATTTTGCCAAATCATCATCCATATCAAGAAGATTTCCACCTTCAAGTACGTCAATCCCGGCGGCAGCCATTTTCTCATATAATTCTTCCAAATATAAAATATCCAATTCTATTGTTGGGAAATATCTGATGATTTCGTCATATGTGATAAAACCACGCTCCTTACCTTTAGTCAGAAGTTCTAATTCATTACCTTCACGGGTAATTATTTTCTTTGGTTTTTCAGCAGCTTTCGGCTTTGATGGGCCAGTTTTTATAGTAAAAGCCTTTGGTTTATATTTCGGCTTTGTCTCTACTTTAGTATTTTTATTTTTTGATATTGATTTTTTAGTAGATGACTTTTTTGATATTGATTTCGAAATCTTTTTTACCGATTTCTTTGTTCCTCGTGATGTTTTTACATTTCGAGATTTAGATATGACTTTCTTTACTTTCTTCTTTGATGTCTTTGCAATAGACTTTTTGGTACTAGGTGCCTTTTTCTTTGAAACAACCTTTTTAGCTTTCGCGTGTTTTCCTACGGTTTTTGTCGTAGTTTTTTTCTGTACACTCTTTTTTTGTGAAGTAACTTTTTTCGCCATATTGACGTGTACCCGATACTCTATCATATTTTATCCACTTTGTGTAGTGAAGATTCTATGCTAGTTGTTGATAGCCTATTAATTATTTCCCTTGTCCTTTTTTTATGTGGTCATTTATCTCTTTCATAATAGCTTCGTGATCAGAACCATCTTCACGCAATCTCTGTTGTAATTTTATCAAATCCTCCTTGTGAATTTCTCTTTTATAAGTTGAAATTAAATCGTCCAAATATTTTTCTTTATTACCAACAACTTTTTCTTCAAGTTTAAACATCTCTTCCTGAATAATTGCTTCTGGAAATTGATTCATATCCAAAGAAAGTGTAAGTAACTTTTCATCAGTCAATTTTCCTGTAAGGGTAGCATAAGCAATAATCTCACGAGTAAGACGCTCCTTACTTGGAAGTGTAATCACGACATCTTCCACAACATTTGATTCCAAAATTACTCCACGAGAAAGCTCTTCCGCTAAAGTCGCCTCTGGTATATGTGCTTTTCCAGAAATAACTTTTATAAAATGAGCTCTATCAATTGGAGACTGTATAGCTCTCAAAAACGGTAATACTTCTGTAACTATTCTTTGTCCTTGTTTTCTATCATCTTTTTCCTCTTCTATTATTCGTGCAAGCATAACCTCAACTATATGTTTCTTTTTTTCTATCGCTTGTATCCAGGCCTCAGCATTTTCTTTAATTAAATCTGCCGGATCTTTTTTACCAATATCACCAACAACGTACACATCTAACCCGCCAAGCAAACAAAGTAACGCTGTTTTCTTGAGCGCGTTTTGTCCTGCTGTATCTGTATCAAAAGAAAGAATAACTGTACCACAAAATCTTTTTATTAAATGTATATGTTCATCCGTAAAAGCTGTACCCGAAACCGCGACGGTATTATGTATTCCTGATTGATAACTCATACACAAATCCATTTGTCCTTCTACAACAATAACAGCTTTTGTTTCTTGCATTTTCTTTTTGGCAGTATCATAACCAAATAAAATTTTTGATTTATGATAAAGAGCTGTCTCTGGAGTATTAACATATTTTCCCTGAGCAACAGATGGATCAACGAGCGATGGAAGTATTCGTCCAGAATAACCAACCGTTGCCCCAGAAACATTTCTAATAGGAAACATAACTCGTCCACGGAAACGATCATACCAGCCTTTTACATTTCCATTTTCATCTTGAGCTTTTATCGCCAATCCTGACTGTTCTATTTCTTCTGGTTGATATCCAGAAGATGCAAGAAAAATAAAAAGATCACGCCATTCATTTTTTGCATATCCGATGTGAAAAGTTTTGATGGTTTCTTCGCTCAAACCACGATCCATTAAATATTTTTTTGATTCAGGGTTAGTTTCTAAATTTTTTTCAAAATGTATAGTAGCCTCTTTAAGAAGAGAAATTAAACGTGTGTCTTCTTTATTTTTTTGAGAATCGGTAAGTTGTACACCCGCTCTGTCGGCCAAAATTTTGAGTGCTTCATAAAATGGAATATTTTCTATTTTTTCTACGAATGTAAAAATATCACCGTGTGCTTGGCAACCAAAACAATGAAATGATTTTCTCTCGGGTGAAACATAAAAAGAAGGTGTGCGCTCATTATGGAACGGACAACGCGCACGAAATTGTGCACCCGATTTTTCCAATCGTATATACGTTGAAACCACATCAGTAATAGAAAGATTTTCTTTTATTTGATCTTTCGGATTCATAACGTCTATTGTATCATATGCTGAAGTATCCAACTTGACACACTTGTCATTATGTTGTTATAATGCATACGAACTGAACTATTCGTTGTAAAAAATTACATAGGAGCTGGATATGAGCGAAATAAAAATCAGAATACCTTCTGACCTCTACGACATCTTCACTCTGAAGTGGGTCGGAGAAGTCCCGATGGGTTTTATGGCAATTAGACTGTTTATTCATCTTTTGATTTTCTTTCTTCTTACCATAATTTGGATTATTGTTTCATTAATTGAAATAAAATACCCCAACTATCAACCATCAATTCTATTTGGAGGCCTGTTGTTTTTCTTATATATTTGGTCATCGTTCTTGATCGTTAAAACCATTGTGCCACTCATCAAGGAGATAAAAAGGCGCTTTCTAAAAGGATGCATCGAGGCTGGAGGTATTATTTTCTATAAATTTATCTCCTATGCATTTCTTATGGCAATAACCACCCTAGTCTTCTTGTGTTTCCAAATGTCAGGGATATCGTATTTAAGATTTTTAAGTATGATAACCATTCTCTTTTGGACGTGGTACACAACAATGTTTATAGTTACTACGATAGACTTATTTGTTCACATAAAAAATATATGAATTTTGTTGGTTAACTCCCTGCGAAGGGAGTTTTATTTTGTGTAAAATACAATAAAGCGACGCCTACGGCGTCGCTTTATTGTATTTTATCTGATCCAAACAGTAATTAACTTATATATTAATTATCTATTTGATTCAATATAAGATCTTGTAAGTGGACCAAAATATCCAGAAGCCGGTTTAATACCTACCGATGCTTGATATTCTGCGAGCGCTGCTTTTGTTAACTTACCCATATTATTTGTAAGTCCATTTGCCGCTAGGGCTGCCGCTGCTTGTCCAACATTACGAGCAATAAGGAATTCTTGAAGCGCACGTACATCTTCCCCTTTCGAACCCACATCAAGGTTACGAGCAAAAGAAGTTTGTACATTGGTCGAAGGAGTTGTTATAAGAATTGAGTTTGTTGTTTCTGATGAGGCTGCGTTATTATCCATACTTGCAATCAACGCTCTAGTCTTTGCTCCAAAATACCCTTGCGCAGTTAAACCGTTGGCTTTTTGGAATCGTGCTAAAGCATTTTTTGTAGCTGGACCAAATTTACTTGTTTCATTACCAACCGAACCAGCCCCAGAACTAGAAACAGTGTAACCTTTACTGTTTAAAAATTTCTGAAGATTTATAACATCGTCTCCTGTAACACCAAGTTCTAAGTCACGAGAGAAAGAAGCTGACATCAAAGATGGAGTTGCTGGAGTAGCAGGCGTTGCTGGGACAGCGGGGGTAGTCTGTGTCGCTGGAGTAGCTGGTGTTGCCGGTGTTGCTGGAGTAGCGGCCGGTGCTGAATAAGAGCTTCCACCTCCACTGCTACCACTGCTACTACTTCCGCCTCCACCACCTCCACCAATTATTGTACAAGTCACACTTGATGGAGTGACTGTAATAACAGTACCATCTGATGAAGACTTTAATCCTAATATTTCCGATGAATCAGAACAAGTATCCTGAGAAATATTTGTTGCACTGATATTATCAGTTAAAACTTTTCTATCCGATGAAGTTATTTGAGCTGTCTGTCCAGAATCTAAAGTCAATGCGAAACTTGACGCATTGACCGTAAGACTATTTATGACTGCACTAGCTCCGGATATATTGAAGTTGAGACCGCCCACACGAATAATAGTACTCGTCGTAAGAGTCACATTATTTGTGGCAAGAGCGATATTTGGAATCAAGCTTATGCCCAATCCTAACACCAATGTTCCAAGTAGAACCTTTGTTTTTTTATACATAGGCATAGTGATTAATTAATAAGGATTGGAGAATTATCGAGAAGCCCAAATACCTGATTGAGAAATCATATGCCATTGACTCACACCATCCGATACAAGAGTAATATGGTCACCAACAACATTTGTAGCTGCTGTATTCGTAATACCTATGCCACCCGCTGTTACGACACTAGCACCACCTTCTGAAGCTTTGATACTAATGGTGTCTGAGCCTGCTGGGACAACAGAAATTGCTCCACCAGCACTAGCTGCAATGAATGTAAACACAAGACCTGCATTAAGAGCTGACGGAAGAGTAAATGTTTGTTCTTGTGTAGTAGAAGCTGCAATATAGACTGTGTCTGACAAAGCAGTAGTTAAAGTTGTTGATCCTACTAATGGAACAATCGACACACCTCTTTTTGAAACCAGTGTGCCGTTTATTGTTGTTGTAGCAAGAGTAGTTACACCCGAAACACCCAAAGTACCACCAATCGTTGTCGCAGGAGTAATAGTAACAGCTCCTGTTGAAACAGTACCGATACCTATTGTTCCTGTACCCTTAGCATTAATAGTAAGATTAGTTGCTGAACCAGTATCTGTGGTAACCAAAGCAACTGTTCCACCTGTTGCTGCTCCTGTAACTTTAAGACCAGCTACTTGTGATGCTGTTGAAGCGTCAACCCAGAAAGCTGGATTAGCATTTCCAGTAAGACCTACTGAAAAAGCAGTAGAACTTGCTGAAGTAAAGTAACCTGCTCCAGTATTAATAAAAAGACCAGTACCTGTCGTAGAAGCAAGAGTACTTGCGCCAGTGACAGACAAGGCTCCACCAGTAGTAATATCTGTACTAATTGTTGTTGCTGCATTTACCATTGCAGTTACAACAAGAACAGATAAAAGTGCTGTTAATCCTACAGAGGAAGAACTCTTACCTTTAATATTTTTTAAGAATGTCATACTTTTTGTTTTTATAAAAAACTTTAAAACTTTTTTAATTTTTAATTTTAATAAATAAAACCACCTCATCAAAACAACCAAAAACAACTCAGTCCCCATATGGTATTCATATGAGTACACCAATATAATTTTATCACGTATAAAATTAATTCTTCTTATAATTCAATACAAAATATACGAAACCTGTGGATAACTAAACAAAAAAATATTAAAAGATGAATAAAGAACATTTTATAAAAGACAATATTTGTAATATTACTTTTTGTCCTATATAAATATATGTCCTTTATAAAACTTCTACAACAAAAAACGGCACCAAACATCATTGGTGTCGTTCCATCTTGTCCGCGAAACAAGATGTTTAGTTGAAACCCTTCCGCATAATCCATCAAGTAAGGCCTCAGACGCCCACTAACCACCCACGGGTTTTTTCTTGAAGACTACACTGCTGGTCTCGAAAAAATCTAAAGACTTTTGGTCGACCTACATCTTAATAGTATTCCTATATTGCCAATATGTTAATAGCAGCTATCCACAGGTTATCCCCAAAAAATATAAAGTCGCCCATTAATTAGGCGACTTGTTCAAGTATTTTTAAGACAAATATTACTGAAACCACGTAATATCTTCCATTTTTGGTTCTTCTATTAAACCTGTAAACCTTTCACTTCTTCCAACGACATACCAATCAGATTGATGAGGTTTGCAAAGGAAAACAAACCGGTAATACTGATTATAATCAAAACGAATTACTCGCCAAGATTTGAATTCATTTGATTTTGTGACCGCAACCACCACTCTCTCAATTTCACTGTCGTCACAAGTTGCAGCCTGATGTAAAATAATATGCTTTATTGCAGTTATCACACTAAAACCAAATTCAAAACTATCTTGCCAAAGAAAAGAAAAATCTTTTACTACCGGCTTTTTTGTTGCAACATCATTCACATATGTATTCATTTTCAACCTCCGGTAAACGGATTTGTATATTTGGGTCAACCAAATATAGAACGCACAAAATTGTACTGTCCAAAAGTAATACTACTATAAAAATTTATTTAAGCAATAAATACAAAAGCGACGCCAAAGGCGTCGCTTTTGTATTTGATATTATCCTATGACCACATTTTAAAAAAAATCAGAAATTATTTTAGATACGAGGAGCTTAGGAATTTTTGGAAGAAGGCGTACATACTAGTACGGCGACTGAGAAAAATTCCGTAGCGATAAAGTAGATAAGATGATTTATGCCTTTTTACCTCGTAAACCAGTACCGGCTGGAATTAATCGTCCAATGATAACATTCTCTTTTAATCCTCGTAATTCATCCATTTGCCCACGAGTAGATGCGGTGATAAGCACACGCGTAGTATTTTGGAATGAAGCACTTGATAACCAAGATGATGTAGATAAAGCAACATCAGTAATACCTAATACCAAATATTTACCTTTGGATTCAACTCCACCTTCTGCTTTTACACGAGCATTTTCTCCACGGAACTTTGAAATTTCTACGACATCACTTTGAGTGAAGCGTGTATCTCCCGGAGAAGTAATTTTGATACGTCCAAACATTTGTTTGATAATAACTTCTACGTGCTTACGAGAAATACTTGCACCTTGCAATTCATACACTTTGTTAATTTCACTTACAATATATTCTTCAGCAACTTCTTTACTTGCATAATTGAAGAGCTCGTCGATATCACAAGAACCATCTGTCATCATTTGACCTTTCTTTACTTGATCTCCAACTTTTACAATCGGCTGACGACGGAATGGAACTGTATATTCTACTTGCTTGCCACCTTTATTTCCCTTTGATCCATCATCATCCATAAGAAGAACAATAATCTTTTCTTTTCCTTCATCACGCATACCAATGACTTCACCAGATTCGTGAGAAATTATAGAAGGATTCTTTGGCATACGACGTTCGAATATTTCTTCAACACGAGGAAGACCTTGAGTGATGTCTGTTCCTGCCACACCTCCAGCGTGGAATGTACGCATAGTAAGCTGTGTTCCTGGTTCACCAATAGCTTGAGCAGCCACAATACCAACAGCTTCACCTAGATCTACTTGTTTATTACGTCCCATATCTAGTCCATAACATTTTTGGCAAATACCGTGCAGTGACTGACACATAAGTGGTGAAAAGACACGCACTTCTTCCACTCCAGCATTTTCAACTATAAGAGCGTCATCTTTATTTATTAAATGATTTTTCTTAAAGAGAACACTTCCATTTGCTACAATATCTTCTGCCAAAACACGCCCACGAATATTTTTTGAAATTGGAACCAAAATACCGAGTGCATTTTCTTTGTGAACCACTTTACTATCTTTTGTTCCACAATCAATCTCTGTGATAATAGCATCTTGAGCCACATCCACTAGACGTCGAGTCAAATATCCAGCCTGAGCAGTTTTAAGCGCGGTGTCAGAGTTTCCTTTACGAGCACCGTAAGTTGTGATGAAGTATTCGAGCGGTGTAAGTCCTTCTTTGTAAGATGAAATCACTGGGAAATCAAAGTTACGTCCTGAGTTATTCACAATAATACCCTTCATACCTGACATTTGAATAATCTGAGCAATAGAACCTCTAGCACCAGAAGTAATCAAGTCATCTACTGAACCATTCTTTGGAAGTGATTCCGGAATAAGTTTTTCAATTTTTGATCTTACAGCTTGCCAAACTTCAATTGTTTTTTCATAACGTTCTTCGTCTGAAAGAAGACCTTCTTCATAGTCATTGTCTACTCTACCTGCTTGTTCCCATCCTTCTTTAACCAATTCCGGCTTTTGTGTTGGAACTTTTACTGCATCAATATTCCAAGTTGTACCAGAAACTGTTGCATACTTATAACCGAATGCTTTTATTTTATCAATCACTGATGGTGCAGTTTCTAGACCATAAGTCAAAATAACTTCATCAATAATGGCATTCATTTTCTTTCCATTCACTTCGTCATTCATATATGGGAAGTCACTTGGGAAAACAGAGTTGAAAAGAAGACGTCCTACTGTTGTTTCAAAACGCTTACCTTCAAACTTTGCATATCTCGGACTAGTTGTTGGCATAACCCAAATCTTGGCGCGGAAAGATACAATGTCAAAATCATAAGCAGTAATAGCCTCGTTTGGAGCCGCGAAATATTTTCCTTCACCTTTTTCTCCTTCAATAACTCTTGTCATCCAATAAGTACCGAGCACCATATCCATACGTGGATTCACAATAGAATCTCCTGATCCAGGACGAAGCAAGTTACGATTCGCCGCCATAAGTGTACGAGCTTCATCTTGAGCCGCCACCGAAAGTGGAAGATGCACCGCCATTTGGTCACCGTCAAAGTCGGCGTTGAAAGCCTGACAAACTAGTGGATGAAGTTGTATAGCATTACCTTCAATAAGTTTTGGATTGAAAGCTTGTATACCCAAACGGTGAAGTGTCGGCGCACGGTTGAGCAATACATATTTTCCTTCAATACATTCTTCCAATATTGCCCACACTTCTGGAAGACTATCTTCTATTAATTTATTCGCACCACGGATATTGAATGCAAGTTCACGTTCAAGAATCTTGGAAATAATAAACGGCTTAAATAATTCAAGGGCCATATGTTTTGGAAGACCACATTCATTAAGTGCAAGTGATGGACCAACCACAATAACTGAACGAGCAGAATAATCCACACGTTTACCAAGAAGATTTCCACGAAGAAGTCCTTGCTTTCCTTTTAGATTATCTGAAAGAGATTTCAATTGTCTCTTTTGTGATTGACTCATCACAGCATCTTGTCCGTGACGTGCAGAGTTATCAATAAGAGCATCAACCGCTTCTTGCAAAATACGTTTTTCATTTCGTAAAATAACATCTGGCGCACCAATTTCCATCAATTTCTTCAAACGATTATTACGATTGATTACACGACGATACAAATCATTCACATCTGACGCTGCATAACGTCCACCTTCAAGCGCCACCATTGGACGAATACCTGGAGGAATAACCGGAATAACCGTCATAAACATCCATTCTGGGCGAATGCCAGCGTTTTGGAAAGCACGAATAAGGGAAAGACGCTTTTCGGCTTTTTCACGTTCCAAAGCTCCTGCTTTTGTAAGCTGAACAACAATTTGTTCCTCAATTTCCTTGAGATCCATTTTCTTGAAGATTTCATAGAGAGCGTCTGCTCCAATTCCAGCCTCAAAACAAGTACCATATTTCATCGCATAACGATGATATGTAAGTTCATCAAAGATTTTATTCGGCTTAATTTCTTCAATTTCTTTTTTCGTTGCAGTCAAAAGCTCACGAAGTTTGTCTTGTGTCTTTTCATCACTTGCTGATTTTACTTTTGCTTTAAACTCACTATCAAGATTAGCCAAAATTTCTGCTTTTGCTGTTTGATTTACAGACATCACAACATAACCAGCAAAGTACACAACTTTTTCCACATCACTTACTGGTTGCGCAAGTATAAGAGAAATACGTGATGGAACTGTGCGAAGGAACCAAATATGAGCCACAGGAGAAGCGAGTTCAATATGTCCCATTCTTTCACGACGAACAATAGACTTAGTTACTTCAACTCCACATTTTTCACAAATAATATCCTTAAAACGAATACGACGATATTTTCCGCAATAACATTCATAATCTTTTTCTGGACCAAATATACGTTCATCAAATAATCCGTAACGTTCACTACGCCCTGTACGATAGTTAATCGTCTCTGGTTTTGTTACTTCACCAAATGACCAAGAACGAACTGCTTCTGGAGAAGCAATTTTGATTCCAAGACCATCGAAATTGTTTGTATCAATTGTTTTCATAGTATTTTTTGAAGTTAACTTTTATAGAGATGATTCGCCAATAAGTTTTTCTTCCTTGCCCTCAATCTTACGTGGAATAACATCGAGTGAGAGTCCACGAAGTGTGTTTAGCATCACCGTAAACGAAGCTGGAGTATTTGGTTCTTTCACATCTTCCCCTTTTATAATACTGTCAAACGCCTGTGAACGACCGACAATATCGTCAGACTTCACTGTGAGCATTTCGCGTAGAATATGCGCTGCACCATAACCTTCGAGAGCCCACACTTCCATTTCCCCGAATCTCTGACCTCCACCTTGAGCCTTTCCACCAAGTGGTTGCTGTGTGATAAGTGAGTAAGGACCGATAGAACGCATATGTATCTTGTCTTCTACCATATGATGAAGTTTCATTATATACATCACACCGACAGCAGTTTCTTTGTTGAAAGCCTCACCCGTACGACCGTCATATAACTGCACGGTTCCAGATTCTTTATATCCTGCTTTAACAAGTTCTTCTTTAATTTCTGCATCACTTGCTCCTTGGAATGAAGGTACAATAGCTTGATATCCCAAAGTTTCTGCGGCAAGACCCAAATGCATTTCGAGAATTTGTCCCAAGTTCATACGTGATGGCACACCAAGTGGTGTAAGAATAATATCAATTGGAGTCCCATCTGCAGCAAACGGCATTTCTTCTACTGGAAGAATTGTTGAAATAACACCTTTGTTTCCGTGACGACCAGCAAGCTTGTCTCCAACAGAAATATTACGCACTTGAGCAACTTCAATATGAACACGCTTGATAATTCCACTTTCCAAATGATCCCCACGTTCACGTGAGAATACTTTTACCCCGAT
The DNA here is from genome assembly GCA_023267555.1 of bacterium. Lineage (GTDB taxonomy): Bacteria > Patescibacteriota > Minisyncoccia > Phycocordibacterales > UBA5272 > UBA11704. Next base: position 8,720 of record JAHFMZ010000003.1, on the reverse strand, counting down.
AACACGTCCACGCTTTCCGTGATCAAGTCGAAGTGATGAATCTTTCACATCACGCACCTTTTCACCGAAAATAGAACGAAGCAATCTTTCTTCTGGGGTAAGTTCTGTTTCTCCTTTTGGAGTAATTTTACCAACCATAATATCTCCAGGGCGAATTTCTGCTCCGATTCTAATGATTCCATCTTCATCCAAGTTCTTCAATTTATTTTCACCCACATTTGGAATATCGTGAGTAGTCACTTCTGCCCCTAATTTTGTATCACGCACATTACATACGAATTCTTCAATGTGTATTGAAGAAAACTTACTTTCTTTTACAAGTCTTTCTGAAAGAATAATAGCATCTTCGTAATTCGCACCATTCCAAGCCATAAAAGCTACACGAATATTATGCCCAAGTGCGATTTGACCATTATCAGATGTGGCAGCATCTGCCAACACTTCACCTTTCTTTACTTTGTCTCCAAGAGATACTATCGGTCTTTGATGGAAAAGATTGAAGGCGTTTGTACGTGCAAAATTAATAAGAGTATATTCCTTTTCTTTCTTTTCAGATTTAACAATAATCTTTTTTGCATCAACATATTTAACTTCTCCAGCTTCTTCAGCGATAACAAGACGTCCAATATGTTTTGCAGCCTCGCCTTCCATACCAGTTGCAACCAAAGGAGCTTCTGGGCACATAAGTGGTACCGCTTGTTTCTGCATATTTGAACCCATCAGTGCGCGAGTCGCTTCATCGTGTTCTAGGAATGGAATCATAGACGTTGCAACAGAAAAAGCTTGATTTGTAGCTACATCAATAAATTCAACTTCGTCACAAAGTGCAAGTCCTGGTTGACCAGCTCTACGGACTTCGATTTCTGCTTTGACAAATTTACCATCTTTATCATATTCATTTCCGGCGTGAGCAATAACATAACGTTCTTCTTCCAAAGCGTTCATATAAACAATTTCTTTCGTAATTTTTCCTTTTATTACTTTTACATACGGTGTTTCGATAATTCCGAAATCATTGATACGCGCATAATTAGAAAGACGCAAAATAAGACCAATGTTTGGACCTTCTGGAGTGTGAATAGGACATACACGACCATAATGTGAAGTATGCACATCACGAACTTCAAATCCAGCGCGTTCACGAGTAAGACCACCGGGACCGAGTGCTGAAAGAGTACGCAAATGCTCAACTTCTGCCAAGAGATTTTCTTGGTTCATAAACTGTGAAAGCTGGTTTGTGGTAAAGAATTCTTTAATACGAGCTTGAAGTGGACGCTGATTGATAATCGCAATCGGAAGAGTGGTGTCTGTATCAATAACTGACATCTTATCTTGAATGTTACGCTTCATCTGCATCATACCTGTACGGATTTTTTGTGCCATCATTTCACCAACATAACGCACACGACGAGAACCAAGGTGATCGATATCGTCCTCTTCAGCATTAACATTATTATTTAATTCAACAATATGATTGATAATATCCACCATATCTTCCTTTGAAAGAGTTCTGCGTCCTGCTTCCTTATCTTTCATATCAGTTGATTTACCAAAACGCTTGTTGAAACGAAAACGTCCAACTGGAGAAAGGTCATATCTATCCGCCGAAACAATAGAATCAATGTGTTCCTTTGCATTTTCTGGAGTAGCCAAATCGCCATCACGAAGACGCTTATAAATCTCAATATAAGCATCGTGAATTGTTTTTATTTCATCTCTTTCTACAAGAGTGGCCAAAAGTGGTCCAGAAATAGGATTATCTTTGAAGGCATTTTTGATTTGATCATCTGTTGCAAAACCAAGCACACGAAGAAGTGCAATTACTGAAAATTTACGCTTCTTATCAATACGTACATATATGCCACCATCAGCTTCGGTACCCAATTCAATCCACACACCACGTGAAGGAATTATTTTTGCACCGAAGTAACGCTTGCCTTTTGTTTCTTCAGAATCAAAGAAAACACCGAATGATCGGGCGAGTTGTGGTACAACCACACGTTCAACACCGTTTATGATAAATGTTCCGTGTATAGTCATCAACGGAAAATCAGCCATAAAAATCTCCTGCTCTTTAACAGTGTTTAAAATTTTATTTGTAAGTTTTACACGAGCACGAAGTGGAGCTTCGTATGTAAGTTTATTTTCCTTAGCATACACTTCGTCATATTTTGGAGCCGAAAGTTCAAAAGAAATAAACTCGAGATCAAATTTTTTCTCTGAATAGTCACGAAGTGGTGAAAACTCTCGAAAGATTTCAACAATACCTTTTTCGGTAAGGTCTTTGTATGAAAGAATCTGATTTTCAACAAGATTGGGAAGCTTAGTAAGCGGTTCGCGATATTTCGCAAACATTTTCTGAGGACGCACATTTGAGGACTGGTGTGTTTTTGGCATAACGACAAATGTCGCCCGCACACCCAAATAAAAAATGAGTGGTACGGACTTACTTTATTAAAATAGAGAAACCCTGATAATTACTTAAGTAAAACTGTCTTTATTGTCCTTGCTCGTTACTCAATCAGTGGTCAATAGTCCGAGCATTATATCAGAAGACTATTTAATATGCAAATGTGAATAACAAAAAGTCACGGGTTACCCGTGACTTAGACAAAACGACCCCACACCCTGGTTCTAATACCTGAGTCTAGCAATTCTAGGTTTTTTCATATTATGATCTCTTTCTAAAGTTTTTCCTTGAGACTGTAGCTTAACTACAAGACTGCGAGCAACTGGCATTGATAAGCTATTCAAAACATCTTCTATCCATTCCGCTTCTTTTTTTGAAACAAAGCCAGTTATATCTTTTTCGCTATCCCGAGGCTTCCTTGACCATACAACTTTCCAATAGCCATCTTTCGGTATTGGTTTCTCCAAATACTCATAGATGCCTTTTGTTTCATTAAAAACTCTTCTGATTCCAATCATAACCCCTTTACCATCCCATTTTACAATTTTTGCAATCGGCATAATGCCTCCTTGATAACAACAAATGTACTACTCAATTCCAATCTTACATCAATCATAATAAATTTCAACATAAATAAAACACTCTTTAAAAGGAGTGTTTTATTTATGTTGAAATAATTATCTACTTATTTCAAAATCTTTCGTGGATGTAGAAACTCTATTTAGTCCAGCTCTTTCAGGATAATATAACTTAATCATATCCAACCCACTTGGAACAAGAGCCGAAAATATCGCCAAAGCAATAAACATTCCCAAAAAACCACCCACAATTACACTTACAATATCAAACTTTGCTAAAAACTTTCTAATATTTCTCATATAAAAAGATAGTATAACATCAGTTTTCTTTCAAATATTTTAACATTGTGTCAGCATCAGAAACTTCAAATGGATCATCGGGACAATTATCAGAAAAACCTGTCTCAACAAACATCTTCTTAATCATTCCATCTTCCACAAACATAGAATATCTCCAAGAACGTTCACCAAAGCCAAGATTTGTTTTCTTGACCAACATCCCCATACCTCTTGTAAAATCTGCATTTCCATCTGGAAGCATAAATACTTTTTCAATACCGAGATTTTTCTTCCAATTAAACATAACAAAAGCATCATTCACCGCAAGACAAATAACTTCATCAATACCTAATGCTTTGAATTCATCATACTTCGCTTCATATCCCGGAGCGTGTGTGGATGAGCACGTCGGAGTGAATGCTCCGGGTAGTCCGAATAAAACAATTTTCTTTCCCTTGAATACATCATCTGTAGTTAAATCCTGCCAGCGGAATGGATTTTCCACTGTAACTTTTTCATCACGCACACGAGTTTTGAATACTACTTGTGGAACTTTATTATTTTCTGTTATATGTGTCATATATTTGATAAGTTAATAATTTATAAATTTTAAAAATACATTAAAGAAATACAACCATTACTGTTTTTCCGTATATATTCACTATAACTCGTGAAAATAAATATGCAAACAAAAAGCCCAACATCATAGAAGGGCTTAATTGCAAACATATTTTGACTCAAAACTTTATTGATTCAGAAACTCCGGGGAAAACCACATCTCTCCCCGTCCCTAGAGCGACAATTTTTTGGGTAACAGGAACCGCATACAAACGTGCTATGAAATACTCTCCCGGTTTATGTTGATGATAACGAACAAGATCTTCCTCTATTTGTTTTTCTCTTGGAGGACAGACCTTTCCGATGAATATCATCGCCTCGTTTTTCGTGAACACATCAATGACGAGAAGCCTGCTTTCCCAATGAATCTCATCGTCGTCTGACTTATCTATATAAGGCACGTTCAATATAGCTAAATACATATTACCTCCCATTAAAATTTACTGAACAATTAGGCAAAACAAAATGCCTATACAATATAAACACTACAAGTTTTTAATTTATTTGTCTATATATAAAAAAGCGACCCTTCAGGTCGCTTTTTAAATATATTTATCTTTTTGGCACAAAGGTCAACGCACTTCCTAATTTTTTAGCGCGTCCAGTACGACCGATACGGTGTATATAAGTCTCGTAGTTATTTGGAATATCATAATTAATAACTAGATTAATATCTGAAATATCCAAACCACGAGCCGCCACATCGGTTGCAATCACCACTTGAACTTTTCCAGCTTCAAGTGCTTTTACTGCACGTTCACGTTCACGATTATGCATATCACCGTGAAGAGCGAGAGCTTTGAAACCACGCTTTGTAAGTTCTGAAGCCAAACCATCCACGTGACGCTTCATCTCACGAAAAATAAGTACTTTAGAATATTCTGGCTTAATAAGAATTTCGTGAAGAGCTTCTACTTTTTCAGCATCAGTATTTACACGTACCACATCTTGCATAACCGAAGCTGCAGTATCGCGTGATTTTACAGACACAGTAATTGGGTCTTTCAAAAAGTCTGTACAAAGTCTTTTTATTTCTGGAGAAAATGTCGCCGAGAAAAATAGCCCTTGTTTTGTTTTTGGCATAGCACCCAAAATAGAACGCATATCATCAATAAATCCCATATCAAGCATTCTGTCAGCTTCATCGAGTACAATACTATCAAAATAACTCATATTTATTTTTCCACGCTCAATCAAATCTTTCACACGACCCGGTGTACCAATAACCGCATTCACACCAAGTTCAAGTTCTTTTATCTGACGCATAATCGGAGAACCTCCAACACAAGAAACAGAGAAAAGTTTCATACCACGAGTAAAAGCCACAAATTCTGCTTCCACTTGCATAGCAAGTTCACGCGTTGGCGTAAGGACCATCATTTTATGGTCTTTATCGGCTACGAGTTTATTGATTAAAGGAATCAAAAACGCTGCAGTCTTACCTGTTCCAGTAGACGCAATACCGATAACATCACCACCCTTAAGTACCACAGGAATTGACTGATCTTGAATTGGAGATGGAGTAACTAATCCTTTTGCAGTTAAGTTAGCAGAAAGTGTTTCATTAATACCGAAATCTGTAAATGCGTGTTTAGCTGTGTAGTGATCTGTTTCAGTAATACCAGCTTCTTTATTAATAAAAAGTTTTTCATCTATATAATCTTTCTTAAAACTACGCTTTGCATTGAAAGAACGAGGAGCTCCTTCTCTATTACCACCGCGTGAATATCCACCGCGTGATGTGGAGCGAGAAGAATAACCCGAACGTGATGAAGGTCGAGAATAACCTCCTTCATTTGAAGAAGAAGAGCGTGAACGTGACGAATAGCCTTTAGAACGAGGCGATGGCGAACGAGAACGTGAGTCAGTAGATGACCCACCAGTTGTTATGGTATACATATGCAATTTGATTATAGGACTTCATATAACTTAGTTATATAAATCCCGATTAGATTAAATTATTTGCGCGCTGATTCTTTCGAAGAATACTCGTCTATCTAGAGGATAGATTTATGGTTAGCCACAACGCGTCAAATCAACTTAAACCTTTGCCTGACTACAAATGGATATCCATAAGGAAATAATACACCTATTGTAGCAGAAAGTACGAAATTTGTCAACTATCTATAACCCACTAACAAATTTGGACAATAGTTTTGAGGTTTTAGCTACGCAATAGGCTGATATAATAAATAAGATAAAAAATAGAATACTTGGAGACCAGTCTTGTGTTCTACCCAAAAATAAAGCATAAACTGCAAACAAAAAATTTATTGCAGAGAATCCCGTAATTATTTTGTAACCAATATATCTAACACGATTTTTTTCAAAAATTGAATAGAAAATATTTTTACCAGACTTTTGTTCGAACTTACGAATTATCTCTTCTTTGTCTTCTTGCGATAAATTATATGAATCTTTTAAATAATATTTAGCAAATATATTTAGATATCCAATCTTGCTAACTATCGTATACAAAAAATTATGCGCAAAATTACCAATCTCTTTTAAAGAAATTCCAATAATATATGATAGTCCAAAAAATAAAATAGTATATATAAAAGAATTATCTTTATACTTATCTATAAAGCTAGTATCATACCACCAAAAAGAAGATGAGCGGAGACTTTGAAACCACGCATTTGCCATAGCTCCAAATATAAAATAAATAACTTCTGTGAGTATAGATTCCAAACGGAAACTTTTAAGATATTCATTCATAATATGCTATATATGTTATTCCTATTTTCAATATTAAACAACCCTCACATTTCATACATTTAATAGACTATCACGTTCCCTTTTAAAAGCTTTTGTTTCTTTACTTGTTTCAAAAGTCAAAATATTGTTGCCTGGAATATCCCACTCAGATACAGCTTGTGCAACATATATTGCTGGATCAATAAATATACCAAACCAACCGATTTCATCTGCACATTTCTGAAATACATTATGAACGAGTGGATAATGAGTGCAACCATAAACTATATGTGATGCTCCTTTATTTTTTGCTTCTGAAATTATGGGAATAATAATTTCTTTTAATTTTTCTTCTCCAATATTTAATTCAATATCACCTGCTAAAGTTGCTGGTATATACTCAAAAATTGTATCTGTCTTTTCTTTCAAAAAATTTTGGTAAACGTTACTATGGATAGTTGCTTGAGTACCAATCAATAATACTTTTGCAGATGATGGCAAATCATAATATTTTTTAAAAGCCCGAATCATATCCACATACAAAAAATCTTCAATATTACATTCCTGTAATAACTTATTCGTCATCAATACAGACATACTATTACAAGCACTCACAAAATGTATCACTCCTTTTGATTTCAAATATAAAATTATTTCTTTAATAAACAAAGCAATCTCTTCTATGTCTCTATTTCCATATGGTGCACGAGCGCAGTCGCCAAAATAAAAAATATCAGCGTTACTTGTTTTCTTTATTTCTTTGAGGACCGAGAAGCCCCCGATACCAGAATCGAAGATGCCGATGAGGGAACTTTCCCCATTTATCATATCTTTTGCTCTTTTACTTCTTCTCTAACTTCCATCCAAAGTTTTCCTAAATGATTTGCTCCATTTTTATTTGGTCCCCATCCCCAAAAATCATCTCGCCAAGAATCTTCTATGAGTTGTCTATCGCCAGATGCTAGAAGTTTCTTTTTTACATAAGGATGTTGTTCGACTTTTTTATGAAGAATTTCTTTCATTATTCCGAGTTTTATATCATCCCAATCTTTTCGTCTTTTGTCTTTATTAACTTCTGCATATTTAAAAGCTTCGTGTGCTGAGCGTGTATTTCGTATTGCTTCTTTCATTTCTTCATTCTCAAATTTTTCTGTGTGATATGCGTGTTCTGATGTCATATAAAGATGACCTTTCCACTCAAGAGTAAAAGATGAGAAATTAGAAAAAATATAATAATCGTGCTCATAAAAGAAAATTGGGTCTTGCTTTTCCATATAATCATATTATATCAGTTTGTTAATAAAAAAAACTACAAATTAACTTTCATATTTTTAAAAAATGTGTTATTATATTTAAACTTAATAATATAAGTATATAGTGGGATAGAGTAGAGGTAACTCACAAGAGGAATCAATAGCTCTCATAACCTGACGAGGTTATGTAAATAATGGTAATATTAGTTTGTAAAATATATAGCGGGATAGAGTAGAGGTAACTCACGAGGCTCATAACCTCGGGACACAGGTTCGATTCCTGTTCCCGCAACAAGCAAAGACTATGTGACATTTAAGCTTTGAAAGAAGCGCCCGCCACATAGTGGCGGGCGCTTCTTTCAAAAATGTCGGCGTAGCTCAGTTGGCTTGGCGCGGATATTCATAAGCGCAATTACTCCATAGGCTTATGAGTTGTTAGATATAGATTGAGTTTGTAAAATAAACATATGTCGGCGTAGCTCAGTTGGTTAGAGCGTGGGACTCATAAGCCCAAGGTCGGTGGATCGTTCCCACCCGCCGACACCCGTAAACAATTTTGTGGACGGATTCTAGTATTTTGCTAGAATGGTTAAGTTTAGTAAAATATAAATATGCAGTCGTAGCTCAGCTCAATTAGAATATAGCGAGTCCGCCCAAAGGCGGTGCTAAATCTAAAAGAAATGAGAAACGTTTGTAAGTGTTAAAATGTAAATATGCAGTCGTAGCTCAGCTGGTTAGAGCACCGCCCTGTCACGGCGGGGGTCGTGGGTTCAAATCCCATCGACTGCGCAAAATTAAAATACCCAAAGCGAAAGCCTTGGGTATTTTAATTTTGCGCAATCGAAGAATGACACCTGCGTGTCATTCGTTGGGATTTGAAGA
>JAHFMZ010000015.1 GCA_023267555.1 bacterium | reverse complement strand
GTATTTTGATGGAACGGGGGATTATTTAACAACTCCGGATAGCACTGGTTATGATTTTACTGGTGACTTCACAGTAGAGACTTGGGTATATACGGCAGCCGGTGCTGGTATAGCTGGAAGAATGGCAAACTCTGCTGGTGGTTGGGAATTTAATATAGGTGCTTATGGAACAATGATTCCAGCATTTCAGACTTGGTTTGCTTGGTTATTACACGGCACTGCTATTATTGCAAATGAATGGACACATATCGCTATATCAAGAAGTGGAACCACGTTGTCTATGTTCCAAAATGGGGTTCGAACATCCACAGCTACTGACAGTACAAATTTGAGTGACACTCCTTCTATAACTATGCGAATAGGATGTAAGGGTGATTTGACGGGTCCACTAACTGGATATTTGTCAAACTTCAGAATTGTTAAAGGAACAGCTGTTTATGACCCAACACAATCTACTTGTACAATCCCAACCGCGCCACTCACCGCCATCACCAACACACAACTTCTTCTTTCTGCTACGAATGCAGGGATAGTGGATGTGAGTACAGAGAATGACGTTGAGACTGTTGGCAACGCGCAAGTTAGCACTGGCACAGTGAAGTTCTCCAAGAGTATTTATTTTGATGGTTCAAGTAGTAACCTTTTGATTCCGTATATTGCAGGACGAACAGATTTATTTTCAGGAGATTTTACAGTAGAAATGTGGGTTTATCCAACGGCAGGTAACAAAGATATTTGGTATCAAAGTACTTCTTTTGGAATGGATATTAGTTCTACTCCCGTATTTAATTTTTATATAGATAATGTTTCTCCAAGAATCACAAGTAGCACAGTGTCATTGAATGCTTGGTATCATCTTGCAATATCTAGGGTGAGTGGAGTTGTCACTGCGTATGTTAATGGTGTCTCTCAAGGAACATATTCATATGCTGGAGTATGTGGGGGAACTAGTAATATAAATATAGGTGGCCCGACCCCATTTTTTGTTGGCTATATAGAAGATATTCGTTTTACGAGAGGCATTGGTCGATATACCGTGAACTTCACTCCTCCAACGTCGGCCTTACCGTCACAATAAAATACAATCAAGCGACACCGAAGGTGTCGCTTGATTGTATTTCTATCACCTACAAACTAAAACTTATCCCTGCTATACTTTTTATATGAAAAAGATTTTATTTGCATTAATTATTTCAATCGGTATTTCGTCTGTATCTGCAGATTCTTGTGTAAATATAAACACAAATCTCTCTCGGGGGAATGAATCTCCTGCCGTATTGTCTTTGCAAAATTTTCTTGTACAAAAAGGCTTATTAACCACAAAACCAAATGGATATTTTGGTCCAGCTACTGTCGCTGCATTAAAATTGTATCAAAAAAGTGTGGGATTATCTCAAGTTGGAAACACCGGACCATCGACACGTGCCGCAATCAAAAAAGAAACGTGTAATACGTCTTCGTCTTCCATAATTTCACCAAGAGCTTGTACACAAGAAGCCAAACTCTGCCCAGACGGAAGTTATGTTTCAAGAACAATGCCAGATTGTTCATTTGCTACGTGTCCATCAACAATACCTGCTGTATCCGCACCCGTTATTCCGCTACCAGTAATTAATTCTATTGATAAGGCTACATTTATATCCAAAGGAACAATGATTGCACCGCTTGTGATACGTGGAAATAATTTCAGTATCTCTGGTAATTCTGTACTTTTAAAATTACAGGGAACAAATAAAGTTTATACAATAGCAACATCTACAATATCTACTGCGACTGGTACTATTATTACAATTAATTCTAATTTCACTAATTTATTGATTCCTTGTGGAGATGGTTGTGAAGAATATTTACCTGCCAACAATTATGAGGTAATCGTCAAAAATTCTGGGGGAGAAAGTAATAAGGGGTACATATCAATTAATAGTATAGTTTCGTCTAGCTCATCTGGTAGTCAAAATATAGCTATAGTACAAAAAATTAAACAAGCACGATTAGGTACAATAACATTTAGTAGCTCGGCCCCAGTATCACTTGAAAGTTTGGCTTTTACATTTTCTGGCTCTCCATTTGATACGAGTAAATTAACAAATATCACTTTAAAAGACGAAATGACTGGAGAAAGCATCGGTGGTGGCCCTGTATTTGACTTAAAACACTTTTATTTACAGGAAAATCAGTCAAAAATATACGATGTATATGCAGATATAAATAGCATATTTTCGGGATTGCTCTCTATTAATACAATTCTTAGCGTCAAAGATTTTATAGGAAAAAATATAATTAAAGTGAATATACCATCTTTTATGGTGACTATTTCGGGGTAGGGGGAAATAGTGTAGAAGAAATCAGAAAGAAGAGAGCAGAGAAAAAGCGACCCCTTCGGGGTCGCTTTTGTATTTCACATCCTCTACTTTCTTCTCTCTTCCTTATGTTTTCTGGATTTCTTGCATTTTGAGTTTTGGTATGATATTATTGCAAGACTCACTTGGCACTCTACCTGACCTTGCTTGGCTAAGAGGGTGTGCAGTTATTTATTAAGGTTTTTTTATTTATATAATCTAATAGTCCAATATCCCACACCATTAAATGGTAGGGGACAAGACCCAACAAAAACATATGGCAGAAACATTTGATCGCTCAAAACCACACGTAAACGTAGGAACAATTGGTCACGTTGACCACGGAAAGACTACACTTACATCAGCTATTCTTCACGTGCTTCATATGTCTGATCCTACAATTAAGGAGAAAGACGTTGATGATATTGATAAGGCTCCAGAGGAAAAGGCTCGTGGTATTACAATTTCTCTATCTCACTCAGAATATTCAACAGCTAATCGTCACTATGCGCACATTGATGCTCCTGGTCACGCTGACTATATAAAGAATATGATTACTGGTGCGGCTCAGATGGACGGTGCTATTCTCGTAGTAGCAGCGACAGATGGACCAATGCCACAGACACGTGAACACATACTCCTAGCCAAGCAGGTTGGTGTGCCTCGTATCGTTGTATTTTTGAACAAGTGTGATATGGTTGATGACCAAGAAATGATTGAACTTGTTGAAGAAGAAGTTCGTGAACTCCTTACAAAACAAGGTTTTGATGGTGCGAATACTCCTATTATTCGTGGTTCAGGTTTGAAAGCTCTTGAAGCAAAAGATATTAATGATCCTTGGGCAGTGAAAATTGTTGAGCTTATGACAGCACTCGACACATATATTCCTGTTCCAGAACGTGACGTTACAAAGCCATTCCTTATGCCAGTTGAAGACATCTTCACTATTGAAGGTCGCGGAACTGTGGTAACAGGACGTATCGAACGTGGTGTTGTTAAATTGAACGAAGAAATCGAAATCGTTGGTCTTAAAGATACTGTAAAGACAGTTGTGACAGGTATTGAAATGTTTAATAAGTCATTGAATGAAGGACAAGCTGGAGACAACGCTGGTATTCTTATTCGTGGAATCAAGAAAGAAGATATTTTGCGTGGACAAGTTCTAGCAAAGCCAGGTTCAGTACATCCTCATACTGATTTTGAATGTGAAGTTTACATTCTTAAGAAAGAAGAAGGTGGACGTCATACTCCATTCTTAAATGGTTACAAGCCACAATTCTATGTACGTACAACTGACGTAACAGGTGAAGTTACTCTTCCAGCAGGAACAGAAATGGTTATGCCAGGAGATACAATCAAGTTTACTGTAAAGTTGCTAGCACCTATCGCTCTTGAAGAGCAAGGACGTTTCGCTATCCGTGAAGGTGGTAAGACAGTTGGTGCCGGTGTGGTAACAAAAATAATTGCATAATAGCTAGCTACTAGCGATTTAGGGTATAGTCACTAGAAAAATTCTAAACCCTGTACTCTTAAAACATAAATTATTATTACTATATGACAGCAACAGCAACAAAAAAAGCTGAAAAAGCACCCAAGGCGACAAAGACAGCCAAGGCTACCAAAACAGCCAAAGCAGTAGAAGTGCAAAAGCTTCGTATTCGTGTACGCGCTTACGAAAGTAAAGTGCTTGATGCATCGGTGAAGCAAATAATTGACACCGCTCGTCGTTTTGAAGCTACAATTTTGGGTCCGATTCCTCTTCCAACAGAAATCAAACGCTACACTGTGAACCGCGCGTCATTCGTTTACAAAGATGCTCGTGAACAGTTTGAAATGCGTGTGCACAAGCGTCTTGTAGACATTGTGAATCCAAACGCAAAGTTGATTGAAGCTTTGACAAATCTAGCGCTTCCTTCTGGAGTTGATATTGATGTGAAGATGGCATAGTTAAAGATAAAAGAAATATTATGAAATTCACACTCGCAACAAAACAGAATATGACAGAGTTCTTCTCAGCTGATGGGAAAGTTCATCCTGCAACTTTATTAAAAGCTACACCAATAACAGTGACGGCTTTGAAGAGAATTGAAAGTGATGGTTATGAAGCAATACAAGTTGGTCAAGGAGAACAAAAAAAAGAACGTCTTTCAAAAGCATTGCGAGGACATTTAAAGGATTCATCTTTTCAAGTTGTGAAAGAATTCCGTACTGCACCTGGTGATTTGGCTATTGGAGCAACTATTGCTTGTGATATTTTTTCACAAGGAGAAAGTGTAACTATTTCAAGTGTTTCAAAAGGTAAAGGTTTCCAAGGTGTTATGAAGCGTCACGGGATGAAAGGTGGATGGGGACAACACGGACAAAAACACTCTGCTCGCGAAGTTGGTTCTATCGGTTCGACTGGCCAACAACGTGTGAACAAAGGAAAAAGAATGCCAGGAAGAATGGGTAGTGATCGCATCACACAAAAAAATGTAACCATTCTTGATGTGGATGTAGCAAATGGTCTTATTCTTATCAAAGGTGCTGTTGCTGGAAAGCGCGGAACACTTGTAGAAATAAAGTCCAACAAATAGTTAAAAATATATGCAAGTAACAGTCTATACAACAGAAGGAAAGAAATCAAAAACACTGGAAGTTCCAGAGAATATTTTTGGTGCCAAGTGGAATGGTGATTTGGTATCACAAGTTCTCAATTCACAAGCGTCTAATCGTCGTGCGGGAACAGCTCATACAAAAAACCGAGCCGAAGTGCGAGGCTCTCACAAAAAACCTTGGCAACAAAAAGGTACCGGTCGCGCTCGTCACGGTTCTGCGCAGTCTCCAATCTGGAAAGGGGGAGGTGTGACATTTGGTCCACGTAATGACAAGAATTACAAGAAAACTATTCCTCGTGGTATGAAAGTTGCAGCTTTGTTTTCTCTTCTTTCTGCAAAACTTGCATCTGGTAAAATTATTTTTGTTGATACTATTCCTGCACAATCAGGCAAGACAAAAAATGCTGATGAAACTATGAAAGGTTTGACAACAATCGAAGGATTCAAAACTTTGTGTTGGAAGAAACCAAACAATGTTTATATGACTGTAAATAAAACAGATGACAAAACAAAGAATGCTTTTCGTAATCTTCCATATATGACACTTCATACTATGGACGATTTGAATCCACTCGATATCGCAAACACACGTTACTTGGTGATTGCTAATCCCGAAGAAACTATCGCTTATCTTTCTTCTAAGATAAATAAATAGATAAATATATGGCAACAAAGAAAATTACAACCGAAGAAAAGAAAGTAGTTGAAAAGAAAGCGGCAGAAGCAAAGCTGATTATTTCTCCACGCATCACCGAAAAAGCATCAATGCAATCAAATGCAAATGCTTATACATTTGTTGTCACCAAAAATGCAACAAAACATACTTTGATGGAAGAAATAAAGAAAGAATACAAAGTCACACCAAAAGCAATCAACATTGTCAGTCTTCCTCGAAGAAATGTTTTTGTTCGTGGTAAATTTGGTACCCAAGCTGGAATCAAGAAAGCAATTGTCTTCTTGAAAAAAGGCGACACCATTAAACTTGCTTAATTGATACAGTAATTAAAGATATATGAAAACCTATAAACCAACAACTCAATCACGTCGAAGTATGACCACGGTAACTTACCGCGGAGTGCTTTCTACAAGCGAACCATACAAGCCTCTTACAAAAGGTTTCAGACGTGGTTCTGGTCGCAACTCTTTTGGACGTATCACTTCTCAACATAGAGGAGGGGGGCACAAGCGCGCTTTCCGTGATATAGATTTTGTTTATGACAAAATGGATATTCCTGCAAAAGTTCAAACTATTGAATACGATCCAAATCGTTCTGGTTTTATCGGACTTGTATCTTATGCTGATGGTGCAAAGCGTTATGTTCTTCTTCCAAAGTCTATGAAAGTTGGCGATAAGTTTATTGTTTCAGTTTCTGCACCACTTGAAGTTGGTAATCGTACGTCACTCAAAAGTATTCCTGTTGGAACATTTGTATATAATATTGAATTGAAACCAAGAGCTGGTGCAAAGTTGGTGCGTTCGGCAGGAAATTATGCGCAAGTGGTTGCTCACGATGGTGGTTATACATCAATTAAACTTCCTTCATCTGAAGTTCGTAAAGTTGTAGATTCTTGTTTTGCTTCTATCGGTGAAGTTTCAAATGATGAATATCGTTTGGTAAAAATTGGTAAAGCAGGACGTGCACGTCATATGGGTAGTCGACCAAAGACACGTGCCAAGGCTAGAAATCCAGTAGACCATCCATACGGAGGAGGTGAAGGAGCACAACCAAGAGGAACACGTCGTCCAAAGACAAAGCAAGGTAAAACTACTGGTGGTCACAAGACACGCTCACCAAAGAAGTATTCAAATGTACACATTGTGTCTCGTCGTGTAGTAAGAAAGAAGAAGTAATTTTTATGAGTACTCTCATAAAAATTATCCTGAGGTATTCCGAAGGATTGGGAAGATGAGAAAACGCTTTACTTTCAAGAAAAATCTGATATAATTAAGCCCTATTAACACCCTATGACACGATCACTACACAAAGGTCCATACGTTGATGAACGAGTACTCAAAAAAGTTCTTGGTAAACGTCCTGAAAACACAGGCGTGATTAAGACTTGGATTCGCCGTTCAGATATTTCTCCAGAGATGGTGGGATTTACTTTTGGTGTATACAATGGCAAAACTCATATTGAAGTTTTGATTAACGAAGATATGGTTGGTCATAAGCTTGGTGAATTTTCTCCAACACGTAAATTCGTTCGTCACGGTGGAAAGATGCAAAAGGAAATTGACCAAAAGAAAAAGGTTGCCGAAATAACTCAAGCCAAAACTGCCAAGGCAACAACTGATACCAAGAAATAATAAATATGAAAGCTTCAATTAATAATTATCGTCAAGCACCAAGAAAGATTCGTCTCATCACGGATTTAGTAAAGGGAAAGCCAGCTGTAAAAGCGCAGGCGATTCTTTCTCGTCTTATCAAACGTGGATCTCTTCCAATAAAAAAGCTTCTTGATTCTGCGATTGCAAATTCTGGTATTGATGCTTCAAAACTTATGATTAAGTCTGCACGTGTAGACAAGGGAGTTGTAATCAAGCGCTCAATGCCTCGTGCTATGGGTCGTGCGTTTCCAATTCACAAGCATACAAGTAATATCATAATTGAGCTATCACAAGTCGAGAGTGAAAAGGCTAAAAGTGCTGAATCTAAGAAGTCTGGGGTTTCTAACACCTAGTCCCTATAACCTATAAACTATCTTTATGACACACGTAGTACACCCATATTCACATCGTCTTGGAATCATTCGCGAATGGAAGTCGCGCTGGTTCGGCAAGAATCAATCACATTATGTTGACCATCTTCGTTCAGACGTGCTTGTTCGTGCGTGGTTGACCAAGCGTTTGCGTGGTATGTATCTTTCATTAATTGAAATTGAAAGAAGTGAAAAGCAATATCGTATTATGATACACACATCACGTCCAGGTATGATTATCGGTCGCGGTGGTGACGGTATAGAAAAACTGCGCGCTGCTCTCAAAAAAGAAATGGCTCGTCTCAAGATTGTTGTCCCACAAGATGTGAAGTTGGATATTATCGAAGTTGCAAATCCAGAAGCCGACGCTGCAATTGTGGCTGCGATGGTTGCCGAAGGAATTGAAAAGCGTCTTCCTTTCCGAAGAGTTCTCAAAACTACAATCGAAAAAGTTATGGCTAATCGTGAAGTGAAAGGGGCTCGTATTGCAGTGTCTGGTCGTTTGGGTGGAGCAGAAATGGCACGTCGTGAACAAGTGAAGCGTGGAGGTATTCCTCTTCAAACACTTCGTGCCGATATAGATTTTGCTCGTGAAAGAGCGAATATGACATACGGTGTTATCGGTATCAAGGTATGGATATATCGTGGTATGAAGTTTGATAAAAAAGAAGGTAATAAGTAATTGAAGTAATTTTAAGAAAAAGATATGTTATTCCCAAAGAAAGTAAAACACCGAAAATGGCAAACCGCTCGTCTCTCCGAGGCGAAGCTTTTACGTCCTGAATCTCGTGGCATCACGGTGGCTTTTGGCTCATTTGGTTTAAAGGCAGAGACTCCTTCTCGTGTTGCAGCCAATCAAATCGAAGCTGCTCGTCGTGCTATGACACGTTGCGCAGGCAAGACTGCCAAGATTTGGATTCGTATTTTTCCTGATCGTCCAGTAACTCAAAAAGCTGCCGAAGTACCGATGGGAAAAGGTAAAGGTGATCCAGATCGATATGTGTTTGAAGTTCGTCCAGGAAGAATTTTATTTGAAATTGATGGTGTCACAGAAGTGGTTGCTCGCGAAGCACTTCGCAAAGCAGGATGCAAACTTCCTTTGAAGACTCGTGTCGTTGCACGTTAAATATAAATATATGAAAACAAATCAAACAAAAACTGTTGCAACAAGAAAGAAATTAACTGGAACTGTCGTGTCTGACAAAATGGACAAGACTGTTGTAGTGAATGTAATTCGTTATGTGGCACACAAAAAATACGGCAAATATTTTAAAATTGATAAGCATTACAAAGCCCACGATGAAAATAATGAATACAAAGTAGGCGATATGGTCATCATTGAAGAATGCCGTCCAATGTCAAAAGACAAAACTTTCGTAGTCGTCGGCAAGAAATAATTAGTAAGCACTTAACAACAACACTATGATACAAGCAGGAACAAATGTAATAATCACAGATAACTCAGGCGGAAAGCGTGGTCGTGTGTTCAAAGTGCTTGGTGGAAGTAAGCGTCGCTATGCATCTCTCGGAGATATGGTGGTTCTCTCTATCAAAGTTGCAGAACCTCGTAAGCAAACCAAGAAGAAAGATATTGTATATGGTGTTGTGGTTCGTACAACCAAACAAGTTCGTCGCGAAGACGGTTCATATATTTCTTTTGATGATAATGCAGTGGTGATTGTTGACAAGGTAAAGAAAGAACCGAAAGCAGGACGTGTCTTTGGTCCAATTCCAAGAGAGATTTCACAAACTGGTATTGAAGGATACAAAAAGATTGCGTCTCTTGCACCGGAAATAATCTAATAAAAATATATGCACGTAAAAAAAGGAGACAAAGTAATAGTGATTGCTGGAAAAGAAAAAGGAAAGAGCTCAACTGTGGTTCGTGTGCTTCGTGATGAAAATAAAGTCATCCTTGAAGGACTCAATTTAATGAAAAAGCATATAAAAGCACCAAAGGCTGGCGAGAAGGGGGGAATAGTTAGTATTGCAATGCCACTTGATGCTTCAAATGTGAAACTTGCAGATAAAGTAAAGAAAGTAAAAACAGAAGACAAGTCCGCCAGAGGCGGATCCGCCTCTGGCGGAAAAACTCCTGCAAAAAAAGTCGCGAAGAAAGTAGCCAAGAAAGCAGAATAAAAAAAAGAAAAGCCCGCAGAGATGCGGACTTTTTGTTTCGTCACAGGTTCAACTATTAGCGGATGGTCAGCAAGGCGATAATGATTACCACGAGGGACAAAACATATATGCTCCCACCGATTAATGTGAGCTTTCTTTTCAAGGTTTTTTGTCGGCTAACCTCTATGTCCATCAAGTGGACTAGGCATCCAGCTACTAGCGTACTTCCGCCAGCAGTTAATGGTACAAGCATTATTAGTGCGAGCCATATTTTCTCCACGCTACATCTCCTTAGAGAATTTTAATGATGTACTGCTCAAATTTTATTATATCATATATTGTATGTTGTGTCAATGATATAAAGAGTTTTGTTTGCAAAATGATGTAAGGAGAGTAGTATTCTAAATGAACTTAACCTAACAAAGGCAGGGTAAGATAATGACAATATTCGGGACTCCACTTGTAATTGCCGATGACCATAGATTTTGGATTTTGCACGCACTCAAATGCGCCGAGGCCCATCTAGTCGGAAAAACAAGCAAGCATTATATGCCGGGTATCGCTCAAAGCCCGAGCGGATTCTTTCAAGTTCTTGAAATTATGAAGAATGACAACGAGCTTTTTGGTACAGAAGATCTTTATTCTGACAACAGGCGAGAAGTTGGTCTGTGCGCTCGGCGCTACAAGGCTCGCAAAGAAACGTGGGATGTGATGCTTCAAGAAATAGCTGATTGGTCAAAAAACGGGACGTATGAATCGTCGGAAGAGAGAATTGAGTTCATTCAAGAATCTCTCCGAGACAGCCGTTGTTCAACTTATGAAAAAACAATGTTGATTGCGTTGCTTTCAAGATTAATCGAAGTTGTCGAGAAATTACCAGAATAGTTGAAGTGGTTTCATTGAATCAACCGTGGCGTTATGCTGCGGTTTTTTGTTTTACAAAAGATGTTTTTTGTAGTAGAGTATAAGTCTATTATCAATAACGTAAATGGAAACATTTACAAATAAGCGACGTATAACGTTCTTACGGTTTTTACCAAAAGAGCCAATCGTGCTTACAATAAAAATATGGCAAAAGGAATTATGGGTGTAGCAGAAAAGCAAAAACTTGCTTTCGAAAATCTTTCTAAAGAATTTGGTTATAAAAATAAACTTGCAGCACCTAGACTTGTAAAAGTAACTGTTTCAGTTGCAACAGGTTCGGCGATGAAAAAAGACAAGAAGCGAAATGACCTCGTAGTTGATCGTCTTGCAAAAATTACTGGACAAAGACCGACTCTTCGTAAAGCAAAAGTATCAGTGGCATCATTCAAAACTCGTGAAGGGGATCAGATTGGTGTAGCTGTGACACTTCGTGGTGCGCGTATGCTTGGATTCTTGGATAAAGTTTTGGATGTATCACTTCCACGAACAAAAGACTTTCGTGGTATCAATCGTACATCGGTCGATGCGATGGGAAATATGACATTCGGAATTAAAGAGCATACCATTTTTCCAGAAATTCACGACGAAGAATTAAAAGATGTTTTTGGAATGGCAATTACATTAGGAACGACTGCAAAATCCAAAGAGGAAGCTACTGCATTTTTTGAATTAATCGGCATCCCATTTAAAAAAGCATAAAACTTAATATTTTAGCGCATTACTTTGTCGCTACGGAATTTTTCTCAGTCGCCGTACTAGTATGTACGTCTTCTTCCAAAAATTCCTAGGCTCCTCGTAATGCATCTAAAATCTTAAGTTTCAGATTCTGTGTAAAATACCAAAGAGCGACGCCGTAGGCGTCGCTCTTTGGTATTTTCTACAACCTAAAACCTATAAACTACAACCTATCTATGGCTCTTGACAATAAACTCTAAATAGTGTAGGGTTTTGGGATGAAAACAGGAATAAAAAATAGCATATTAATAGCAGGGGTTTTGGGGATTTTCGTGGGTTCTACAACGATTACGTCCGCGGGGTATTTTAATACAGCCCCAATTTCTCGTTGTAATATCTCAATTACTAGTCAATTACAAGCAGGTTCTGAAAATGAGGA
>JAHFMZ010000014.1 GCA_023267555.1 bacterium | reverse complement strand
ACGGCATTATACCTTTCGTCGAAATCAACGAGCTTTAGTTGTCTATAAAATAAGCTATTGCTTTGTTGTGGGAAATTTTTTGTCGGTCACTGTACGTCTATGTACAGTTCTCTCCAAAAAATTTCCCACGCCGCGCACTCATCTTATTTTATAAACAACTAATAAACTCAAAAAATTAAGTTATTACCACTTTCCACTTCCTACTTTACACTTTACACTGTTATACTCATAGTATATGAACTACGAAACTGAGCTCGACGATTTAATTATGACTCTTGTAAAAGAAACAGGTTCTGATATACATCTTTCCGTTGGTTCTTTTCCGACAATTCGTGTAAATCGTGAGCTTATTCCTTTGACACGAAAAAAAGAATTATCTGGAGAAGATACTTTAGGATTTCTTCGAGCAATGGTTGGTGAAAAGACTTTAACTAATTTCGTAGTAACTCAAGAGCTTGATTTTTCTTATGAGCATCGAAAAGAATATCGTTTGCGAGGCAATGCTTCTTTTCAAAGAGGATTGATATCAATAGCTCTTCGTTTGGTACCAAAAGTTCGCAGTATTTCAGAATTGAATCTTCCAGAACAAATTTCTCAAATAGCACGTGAGCGTCAAGGTTTCTTTTTGGTTGTAGGTCCAGTGGGACAAGGGAAATCCACCACTTTATCATCGATGATTGGACTTATAAATAGTGAATCCAAGCGTCACATTGTGACTATTGAAGATCCGGTAGAATTTCGTTTTGATCAAGAAAAATCATTGATTGAACAGCGCGAAGTAGGGGTTGATACGGCCGATTTTCACGTTGCTCTCAACCACATTTTTCGTCAAGATGCAGACGTGATAATGATTGGTGAAATGCGCGACAAGGAAACTATTGCGACTGCCGTTACTGCCGCCGAAACAGGCCATCTTGTACTTTCAACGTTACATTCCAATTCTGCCTCACAGTCCGTTGATCGTATAATTGATAGTTTCCCAAGTGATCAGCAAGATCAAATTCGTATGCAGTTAGCCTCGTCACTCATTGGTATCTTATCTCAAAGACTTCTTCCGCGTGTGTCTGGTGGTCTTATTCCAGCATTCGAACTTCTTTTAAACACTCCAGCTATTGCAAATATAATTCGTGAAAAACGTACACACGAAATAGATGTTTTGATTGAGACTGGTTCGCAAGAAGGTATGATAGATTTTGATAGATATTTAGCTGAATTAGTCAGAAGAGGAGAAGTTTTGAAGGATGACGCTCTTACTTTTGCTCGTCGTAGGAATATGTTTGAACGACTTATTTAAAATATATGCTCTATCACTACGTCGCTCTTAACGGAGATGGAACAAAAACAGAAGCCGATATAGAAAGTGATTCACGTGAGAATGCTATTTTTCTCCTTCAAAAAAAAGGATTAACCATTGTCGATGTTAGAGAAAAAGAGGCACCAAAAGGATTTGATGCTATTTCAGGTCTTGGAATTTTTAAACAAAAAATAAAATTAAAGGATATTGTTATTTTTTCTCGTCAAATTGCTACGCTCTTTGAAGCTGGAGTTTCTGCCCTTAAAGCTTTTAGGCTTTTGGGTTCAGAAAATGAAAATAAAACATTCGTTGCTGAGTTGACTCAAGTGGCTGACGATATTGAATCAGGGGTTTCCCTTTCTGATGCACTTGAGAGACGTCCGTTAATTTTCTCTCCATTTTATGTGAATATGGTAAAAGCTGGCGAGGAAAGTGGAAAATTGAATGAGTCCTTCTTGTATTTGGCGGATTATATGGACAGAGATTATGAGCTTCGCCAAAAAATAAAGAAAGCTCTTACATATCCGACTTTCGTGGTCTGTACTTTCGTTTTGATTATGATCGCGATGTTTACCTTTGTGATACCTAAAATGGCAGCGATGTTTGCAGAACAAGGAACAGAACTTCCAATGGTCACAAAGATTGTGCTGGCTATTTCTGATGTCTTTGTTAAATATGGTATGGTATCGTTTCCTGCAATGGTTGTTGCTGGCTGGTTTTTCTATAGATGGTCTCAAACAGAAGAGGGTACAAGAAAGATTGACGTCATAAAAACCAAGATTCCAGTGCTCAAAGTTTTGTATCAAAGAATATTTCTCCAACGTCTTGCGGATACTATGAATACAATGCTAACAAGTGGTGTTCCTATTGTACAAGCTATAGATATTACGGCTGCCGTTGTGGATAATACTGTATATAAAGATTTACTTGCTCGAGTTTCAGGTAAAGTTCAGTCAGGTGTGGCTTTTTCAAAGGCTTTATATGAAGAGCCTCTTGTGCCAAATATTCTTGTACAAATGGTACATATAGGAGAAGAAACAGGTGAACTTGGCTATATTTTGAAGAATCTTGCCAATTTTTATAGGCGTGAGCTTGATACTTCTATTGATAATGTTATTGGGCTTATAGAACCAGCGATGATTGTTGGTCTTGGTTTGGCTGTGGGCATACTTGTAGCGGCGGTATTGTTGCCTATGTACGCTCTTGGAGATGCGATTAACTAGTTGAGAGTTTAATTATAAGATTTAAGCCATTTCTGGTTATCCCCAGTATATCTTGTACTTTATTCTAAGGGGTATATACTTAATATTATCTATAAAAGATAGAAAAAATAATTATGTCAAACACATTTACAAAAAAAGGTTTCCGTGGATTTACACTTATTGAACTTCTAGTGGTTATTGCAATCATTGGTCTTCTTTCAACTATTATTGCTTCACCTATTCAAAATGCTCGAAAGAAAGCTCGTGATGCAAAGAAGATTGCAGAAGTTAAGGCGGTTGAACTTTCATTGGATCAATACGCTGAAGCAAACAGAGGCTCTTATCCATTATCGCTTGCTGCTTTGGCTCCTATTTATATGCCGATATTGCCTACATTCGCAGTAACAGGACAAACAGCAACTAAAGATGAATTTGCTTACACTACCTATACTGCATCTGGAGTAGGTATAACATCTGTCGTATTTGGATATCACTTAGGAGTTCACTTGGAAGCTTATTCACAAGCCCTAGATACAGATAGAGACTGTATAGGTTCTGACACTGGAGCTACTTTGCCAGTAGGAATTTGTACATTTTATAACGGTGCTAGTACCATTACAGCTGCTAAAACAGGAAATGGACCACTTTCTGTAGCTACTGGTTTGGGAACAGGTGTAACAGGAACAGACTTCAGTGGTGCTGATAATGCCACAACAACTTGTTCATCTGTAGACGATTGTGTGTTCGATGTATCATCACAACAATAATTAGGTTTTACTGTGTTCTACGTTCTATCTTTTCTATTCGGTGCATCTGTCGGTAGTTTTGTGCAAGTTGTGGCGACACGATTGCACGTTGCCCCTATAATCAAGGCGCGTAGCAAGTGCCTCTCCTGCGGAGAGGCACTTCGCGTTCACGACCTTATCCCTATAATTTCGTATCTCTTGCTAAAGGGGAGATGTCGTTATTGTAAATCAAAATATGGCATCTATTCGTTCTTAATTGAATTCTTGTATGGGTTGGCTTACGTAGCTTTGTTTCAATTTGTTTTGTCAGGGCAACCAACTATATGGATTTCTGTTTTATGGTTGTTGTATTATTCATTATTGTTTATAACGCTTGGAGTTATTGCTTTGTATGATCGTATTCATACATATATCCCCGTTTCGTATTTAATGTTTTACTGCATTCTTACATTCGGTATGCTCGTGTTTAGATATATTAATGATCCTACAAATGTAAATCTTCTCGCTCCGGTTATAGTTGCATTACCATTTTTGATTATTTGGCTCATAACACGCGGAAGAGGTCTTGGATTTGGAGATGTATTATTATTTTTAGGAGTTGGAGCTTTCTTTGGGATTCAGCAGGGGTTGGCTGTGCTTTTCCTTTCAGTCTGGATTGGTGCTGCTGTGGGGGTCGTCATTTACATTCTTCGTCGCAGAAATTCTATACAGAATTCCGCCATTCCTTTTGTTCCGTTTATAGTTATTTCTTTCCTATTGGTTCTTTTTACAGATATTGATATTTTTTCTATATCTCAAATTTTTACTTAAAATATAATATACTTATCCACAAGTTATCACTTAGTATTAAACGATAGATTGATACTAAGTGATACTATGCTTATATGAAGCTACTCCTATTTCATCGTACCCAGATAAAAGGATTTACTCTCCTTGAACTTTTAATGAGTATATCTATTATGGGCATAATGACTGTAATTTTTTTTGTAAGATATCCAGAGACCGTTAAAAGACTTACTCTTGCAAACCTTACACATTCTGCTGCTTTTATAGTTCACGAAGCACAAGTGCGTGGTAGTGCGGTTGATTCGGTCAATAGTTCTGTTGGTGGATACGGAGTATATGTTGATCTTGCAAGTCCAAATAAAATTATTTTATTTGGTGATTTGGTTGACGGCACAATGTCTCCTTATCAAATTTATGTGGGTGATGGTTTGTATGATAGTAGCCCTACAGACGAAGCAAAAACTACGACCAACTTACCGTATGGTTATACAATTGCCAAATTGTGTGTGGGTAGTGGTTTCCCTTTTTCTTGTAATACTGAAAATAATCCAGCCATTACATCTTTAACTTTTTCTTTTACTAGACCTAGTCCTCAGCCACATATTTATGTAAATAATGTGGTTGGTAGCGAGACTATTTCTGCGGGGTGTATGGAATTTCATTCTTTACTTGCTCCTTTACCCGGGCACGTGAGGTCAATTCAGGTATTTTCTTCTGGTATAATTCGTACAATTAACACTGGATGTGAATGACAATTATTATGGTAACTTTTTTTAATTCTTGCATACGTAAATGTGTACATAATAAGAAATATGTACGAGGGTTTACTCTTGTCGAGTTGTTGGTGAGTCTGGCTTTGTTCACTTCAGTAATAACAATAGCCGTTGGTGCTTTGTTTTCTGCTCAAGCTGTCAATGCCAGACTTGAACAAACACAAGTAATATTAGATGGAGTAAATCTTGCTATGGGTATGATTACTCACGATATACAATATGGGTCAGTATTTTATTGTGACACCTTAATTCCTAGCTCATTGCTTATTTCTAGAAAAAATTGCGCATATGGTAATGGCACTGGTGGTACTGTGCTTATTTTTAAACCTGTCATTAAACTTGATGGTTCGAATGATTATTCTCTCGATAGAGTAGCTTATTATCTTTTAGGTGGCGTTTTGTATAAAGATGAATATGCTGAAGGAAAAGTTGGAAACAAAAGAACGTATCAAATAACTGCTCAAGACGCAAGAATAGAGTCACTTACTTTTTTTGTTACTGGTTCTAATAGTTTTCAAGCTAGTACTCCAGATTTTAATCAGCCACTTGTAACTATGGTGGTTTCTGGTAGGACTATACCGTCTAGACAAACGATGTCTGTCGAACAATTTAGTTTGGAGACTAGTATATCTTCTCGTAGATTCGATAATTAATATATGTCATTTTTTCTTAATTTAAAATTAAAACGATCTGTAAGAGCTTTTACTTTAATAGAGACTCTCGTATCGGTGATGATTATTACCACAGTTATTTTGGGCCCACTTACTATAGCTATGGGAGCTTCATCTTATGCACGACAAACAAAAGATACAATGGTGGCGTCTTATCTTGCTCAAGAGGCGTTGGAGCTTCTTCATCATCAACAAGACTCAGTATTTTTACGTTGTATCGGACAGAGCGATACTTGTCCAATACCAATTGGGGAAACACCAAGTCAGACCGCTTGGAGAATATTTCACGATCGATTAGCAGCTAATGCACAAGGGGCTTCGTGTTTTTCTACGGATAATGGGGCAGGATGTGCTTATGATTTTATAAATATGACAAGTGATGAGGATTTTAGTCCTACGAAGTATTCTTTTTCAAGTAATTCTTGCTCTAGACTTTCAGAAAGTCCTCAGCATTTTTACGTATGTGCTGGAGCACACGGTCAAGAAGGGTATAAAGATACTTCTTTTTCTAGAACTATTTCTATAACTTCAATTCCGACATTCGATGCAAATTATAATAATGATCTTCGGGTCACAGTTACTGTATCTTTCAGACGATCAACTGGATATACCCGTCAAATTAAGGTAATAGATTTTTTGCACGCCCGCGCTTAATATATGAAATTTTTAATAAATAAAAAACAAATTAAAAGAGTAAGAGGATTCATTATACCTCTCACACTTCTTGTAACTTTGGTTATTCTTATAGTTTCTTCTGGGATTTCAATTATTTTAGCCAAAGAATTATATTTTTCAAAAATTTCTCGTGAAAGTCAAATTGCTTATTATGCTGCAGACAATGCTCTTATGTGTACTATTATGGTGGATGATCAATATATAAATCCTGTCTCAGGTTTAGGGATTTTTCCCTATGATGGATTATTAGATGCGAATAATTATATTCAAGCGGTTATCACTAGTACGAACGCTGATCGACAAGAACACGGATTATCCACTATCACCTCTGATGATATTAAATGTGCCACTTCTGCTATTTTTAAAACCTCTGTTTCTAGTTTTAGTGCCACACCATTTACGCGGGTTAATTCACTCGGTACAACTGAGAATGGTCAAAAATCTTCATTTAATATGAAAATGGATTTAGGAGATGGAACGTTTAGATGTGCTTCCGTGATGGTAAATAAAACCTCTATGTTTCGTCAAATTATTGCTAGAGGTTTTACTTCGTGCGAAGGTGGCTCAAAAATTGAACGTGCTGTTGTGGATACAACCGAGATTAGATAATTTAAAATAGAAAGTCTAATTTAACTATAATTTACAAGTGTTTTGTGGTATAATTTCAATATGAACAAAGTTGAAGCCAAGAAAAGAATCTCAGAATTGAGAGCTCTTCTCGAATATCATCGAGTGCTTTATCATATCTATGATTCCCCAACTATATCAGATGAAGTTTACGATAGTTTAATGTCCGAGCTTGATTCGTTAGAAAAAAAATACCCGGAATTTGATGACAAGTTAAGTCCTACCAAAAGAATCGGGGGAGAGCCACTTCCACATTTTGAAAAAGTAAAACACGAAATAAAACAATGGAGTTTCGACAATACCTTTTCTTTCCAAGAATTGCTTGATTGGGAGGATAGAAATTTAACTATTTTAAGAAAAGCAAATATAACAGAAAAACCAACTTATATTGCCGAGATGAAAATTGACGGATTAAAAGTTGTTTTAACTTATAAAGATGGAATTTTGATTCGTGCAGCCACAAGAGGTGATGGTGAAATTGGTGAAGACATTACCGAAAATATAAAAACAGTAAAAGTTATACCACTTACTCTTCCAGAAAATGTTTCTTTTACTGTTATTGGTGAGGCGTGGATGAAG
This sequence comes from bacterium, assembly GCA_023267555.1. Taxonomy (GTDB): domain Bacteria; phylum Patescibacteriota; class Minisyncoccia; order Phycocordibacterales; family UBA5272; genus UBA11704. The sequence continues at coordinate 4,577 of JAHFMZ010000014.1, read as the reverse complement.
AAAAAAGATTTGGAAAAAATAAATAAAGAACGCCAAGTACAAGGCCTTGCCTTGTATGCTAATACTCGTAATTTAAGTGCTGGTACTCTTCGTCAACTTGATCCAAAAATTGTTGCCAAAAGAAATATACAAATATTTGCATATGATATTGAAGGAGGCAATTATAAATCTCAAGAAGAAGAATTAAAGACATTAGAGAATTTTGGATTTTTGGTGAATAAAGATAGAAAGTTTTGTCATTCATTAAAAGAAGTACAAGAATTTTATGAACATTGGATAAATAAAAGAAAGACACAAGATTATGGAATAGATGGATTGGTTATAAAAATAAATGAAAGAAATATTTGGGACGAGCTTGGCTATACAGCCAAGTCTCCTCGGGGTGGTATTGCTTATAAATTCCCAGCAGAAGAAGTAGCTACAAAGTTATTAGCTATTACGTGTCAGGTGGGGCGTACAGGCGCTGTGACGCCAGTTTCCGAGCTTGAACCAGTGTTACTTGCAGGTTCTGTTGTATCTCGTGCTACATTGCATAATGCTGATGAAATAAAAAGGTTAGATGTAAGAATTGGGGACACCGTACAGCTTCGTAAAGCTGGAGATGTGATACCAGAAATATTTGGAGTTTTTAAAGAACTTCGTCCAAAGAGCGCGAGAGAATTTGTGATGCTAACACATTGTCCAGAATGTAATTCCGTTTTGGAAAAAGAAAAAGTTGGTAAAGTTGAATCGGTTGGACTTTATTGTAAAAATAAAAATTGTCCCGCAAAACATTTGGAGGGGTTAATTCATTTTGTTAGTAAAAAAGGAATGAATATTGAAGAGTTGGGACAAAAGACAGTGGAATTATTTCACGACATTGGTTTGATTACTGATTTTTCGTCTATATTTAAATTAAAGAAAACAGACATCGAAGGATTGGAAGGTTTTGGTGAAAAGTCTGCAGACAATATAATAGCCTCGATAGAAAAATCTCGCGATGTACCTTTGCACAAATTTTTATTTTCACTTGGAATTCGTCATCTTGGTGAACAAACTGCCAAAGATATCGCAAAGTTTTTCAATTCTTTTGATAAAATACAAAATGTTTCTTATGATGAATTAATTGAAGTAGAAGGTGTGGGTGAAAAAGTCGCACAATCAATTATTGATTATTTCAAAGACGAGTATAATAAAAAACTTTTAGAAAAATTAATCAAAGAAATTAAAATAAAAAATGAAATCAGAAATACAGGAGGTAAATTATCTGGAAAGACTTTTGTGATTACTGGGACATTATCAACTCTTTCTCGTGATGAAGCCAAAGAATTGATTGAACAAAACGGTGGGAAAGTTTCTGGCAGTGTTTCAAGTAAGACGGATTACTTATTGGCCGGTGAGAATGCGGGTAGTAAATATAATGAAGCGACTAAGTTAAATGTAAAAATAATAACGGAAGAAGCTTTTAGAAATATGATATAATTCTTAAATATGGTATTCACTGAACAAGATTTGGATAATTTGAGTGAGCTTGCGCGTATTGATATTGCTCCTGAAGAAAAAGAAAAAATGCTTACAGATATGCAAGCTATTTTGGGCTATGTATCAGAAATAAATTCCGTAGAGGGAAATATAGAAAAAGAAAAAGAAGAGATATTTAATGTTGTTAGAGAAGATGTGATTACAAATGATTCTGGTTCAAATACAAAAGCTTTACTTGATGATGCTCCAGCCACCGAAGATGAATATGTGAAAGTAGAACAGGTGTTTAAATAAAAAAGCAATGGCAAAAACACTTAAACAATTAAATGAAGATTTGAAGAGAGGAGCAATAACAGTAGAAGCGCTTGTAGATTCATACAAAAAGACAATCTCCGAAAAAGACAAAGAGATTCACGCTTTGTTGGGTATGTATTCTGATGGATTTGTTTTATCTCAAATTATTAAAGCCAAAGAAATGTTTGCAAACGGCACGGCTACTTTATTGACGGGCATCCCTGTTGTGCTTAAAGATAATATTTTAGTAAAAGGTGAAATTGCTACAGGTGGATCAAAAATTTTGGAAAATTATGTAGCTACATATGATGCGACAGTTGTGAAGAAATTAAAAGAAGCAGGAGCAATTTTGATTGGTCGTGCAAATATGGATGAATTTGCTATGGGAGGAAGTACCGAGAACTCTGCTTATGGAGTTACAAAGAATCCGCACGATTTATCACGTGTTTCTGGCGGGTCTTCTGGTGGCTCAGCTGCAGTTGTTGCTTATGAAGGTGTCACTGTATCTTTAGGATCAGATACTGGAGGTTCCATACGTCAACCAGCTTCATTTTGTGGTGTAGTGGGACTGAAAACCACTTATGGTAACGTATCACGTTATGGTGTGATGGCTATGGGAAGTTCGCTTGATCAAATCGGACCATTTGGTAATTGTGTATCAGATGTAGAAGAAGTTTATAAAATAATATCAGGATATGATGTTATGGACAGCACTTCTTTGTCAGAAGAAAAAAGAAAAGTAAAAACAGAAAATACAAAAAAGATAATTGGTATTCCAAATGATTTTATTAATCGTGAAGGAGTAGATGTAGAAGTATTAGCTAATTTTAATGAATCAATCAAGAAATTAGAAGCCAGTGGTTATACTACAAAAAATATTTCTATTGAACATCTAGAAAAGGCTCTCTCTGTTTATTATATTTTAATGCCTGCTGAAGTTTCTAGTAATCTTGCACGCTACGATGGCATTCGTTATGGATTATCCAATCCAGGGGAAACAAGTATTAGAAGTTATTTTGAAAGTAGGACAGCTGGGTTTGGTGCAGAAGTTCGTCGTCGTATTCTTCTTGGAACTTATGTCTTGTCGTCTGGTTATTATGATTCATATTACAACAAAGCAAATATAGTTCGTGAAATGTTAAAAAAAGAATTCGCAAAAGTGTTTTTGGATGTAGATGTGATTGCTACTCCAACTTCCCCAATCCCAGCATTTAAAATCGGAGAAAAATCAAATGATCCATTAGCAATGTATTTGGCAGATATATTTACTGTACCAGTAAATATAGTTGGAGTACCAGCTATTTCCATTCCATCGGGCATAACAAAAAATAATCTTCCACTTGGCATACAATTTATCGCATCACATATGCGAGAAGATTTGTTATTCACTATCGGAGCTGACTTTGAAAAGCTATAATAAAGGAAGCTATTAGTTGCGCACTATAAGCCTTTTCCTATGCGTTCTCTTTCCATCGATTATTTATTTAACAGAGTCTACGATGTTCTACTTTGGATAAAGTATGTATGGCTTTTTGATATTATGCGTGATGACCCCCAAGAATATTTGGACGCACAACAAGGCACTAATTGGGATGGGCTTAGAGATAGAGGTTGGTTTGATGAATATTTTAAAAATAAAAATTCTGTTGTTCCATCTTCTGACACTCAATTAACTTTGTGGCAAAGGATGCTTGAGTCTTTTGGATTTAAACTTAGAGATTCTGATGGAGATGGTGTGCCAGATGTATCTGACCCAAGTCCTTATGATGCAAATAATTTAACAGCTGTTCAATTAAAAGAGCGATATCAATTAGATTATAATTTCTCTGATAAAGTTCGAAATATTTTTGGTATTGGTCCAAAGGATTCCGACGGTGATGGAGTACCAAATAGTTATGAAAATGCACACGGGCTTAATCCGAATGACCCAGATACTGATCACGATGGAGTTTTGGACGGAAGAGAAATAGTAGAGGGGACTGACCCACACGACCCTGATACTGATCACGATATGATAATAGACGGACGTGATGAAGCTCCACTTGATCCACACACTTCATCAATTGGTATTGATACTGATGGTGATGGAGTGAGTGATAAAATAGAACATCTTATTGGAACTGATATTAATGTCAGAGATACTGATGGTGACGGAATGTTAGACGGAATGGATACTTATCCGCTTGATCTTAATAATGTGAGTCAATTACAGGTTTTTGATGTTTCTAAACATACAGAAGGGCTACATCTTTCTATACAAAATCCTGTGCTTAGTTTACTTGCAGATTTTTTGTCAGTATTGGCTGTTTTTATTCTTGTTGTGTTTGTATATGTATCAGTTAGATGGTTTATATTTTTCTTGAAATCTCTTGATACTTATGACGAGCATTTTGAATACAAAGAGATATATGCGAATGACTCGCATATTGTCAAAACTCCAAAAGAAGAAAAGGATGAATTTATGCCAGCAGGAATCGTGGGTCTTCCTGTGAGCGAAGAAGTACCAGCAGCTCCACCAACAATGCAAGATTTTGAAGACCACCCACGCTTTGCTATTGTTCAAGGTTATATGAATAGTAATCACGAAGCGCTTTGGAGAATAGGAATACTTGAGGCTGATAATATGTTGGCGGATGTATTGCGTGAGAAAGGTTATCAAGGTGAAGGTGTTGGAGAAATGTTACAAAATGCAAATTTCAAAACTGTTGATTTAGCTTGGGATGCTCATAAATTGAGAAATAGAATTGCACATACTGGATCTGATTTCGTACTCACTGAACGTGAAGCAAAACGAGCGTTTATTTTGTATGAGTATGTGTTTA
>JAHFMZ010000013.1 GCA_023267555.1 bacterium | reverse complement strand
AATCTTATTCCATGCACGAACAACGTCTCCAGATGAAAAATCTAGTGCTTTGCGAGCATCTACATCAACTGGAGTCAATTTAATAGTCGATTTCATAGTTATGGAATATTAGCACGAAAAACCAAGCTTTGCAAGAGTATCTTTCATATCTTTTGGAAGTGGAGCTACAATAGTAACTTCTTTCTTCCCCTCCTTTTCACCTGGAACTTCTATTGTAAGTGAATATGCGTGTAGCATAGAACGTGGAGCAACATCTTTACCTTTAGTTGAACCGTAAAGATCATCCCCGATTATTGGATGACGAATACCACGAAAATGGGCACGAATTTGATGTGTACGTCCTGTTAATGGATAACATTCCACATATGTATATTGTTGTCCATCTGGAGATGTAGAACGTGCCAAAACTTTGTAACGAGTAATTGCATCACGCTCTTCACCACGCTGATCTTTAGAAAACATATCCACGATAGTGCGTTTACGAAAATCCGATTTGGCGCGAGCAATTGGAAGAGAGATCATTCCAGTTTCGTGACGAATATTTCCGTCTACAATTGCACGATACACTTTGCGAGCTGTATGTTCACGAAATTGTTTCTTGAAAGTCGTGTAAGCAATATTATCTTTTGCAAGCATAATCACACCTGTGGTATTGCGATCTAGACGATGAACAATACCTTCACGCCCCGCATCTCCCACACCTTTTACGCCGTAGGTTTCTTTCATCCAATCAGCAATAGTATATTCATCTTGTCTATCATCTGGGTGCACCATAATACCTGCCGGCTTATCAATAGCAATAGAATGATTGTCTTCGTAGAGAATAGGAAATTTCATAAATTTTGTTGTGCCCTCGGCAGGAATCGAACCTGCAATAACGGCTTAGAAGTCCGCAGTTATATCCATTTAACTACAAGGGCATTGGATATAGAACATACTAGCAAAAATTATCAAAATAAGGTAGTATTATAGCAATAAATATGGGAGATTAGCTCAGTTGGCAAAAGAAGACAGACAACTCGTTTACTTTTGTTTTTATGAACTAAACTTATTTGTTAAAAATAAAATTATGGGAGATTAGCTCAGTTGGTAGAGCAACTCGTTTACACCGAGAAGGTCACAGGTTCGAGTCCTGTATCTCCCACAAAAAAAATTAAAACGATGTCGTGCGACATCGTTTTAATTTTATTTTGTGGGAGATAAGCAAATGAACTGCTTCATTTGCGTCAGGACTCGAATACGGGTCGGAAAATCATCTGCGACGAAGGAGCTGATTTTGTGACCGAGTCCTATGTCTAGCAACATTATTTATTCATACCCCACCTCCCTTCCCAGCCTATCTTCCAACTTTCTACCCAACATTCTACGCGCATCCCCTGTTCCACAAATAACAACTTTGTCTCGGCCAATTTTATGCACAATAGTATCAAGCACTTCGCTAATTGCTTTTGTAAAATCTTTTTCAATCAAAACTTTTCCAATCGGAATCATTTCTCCATCAAAAGTAATATATTCATTTTGTATACAAATGTGATGTGTCATATTTAAAGTATACCTTGTATTTTTAGTATGATATAAACAACACTAATAAAAGCAGCAATAAATAAAATATTTGCAGTCATTTTTTGTTGTCTAATAATAAATTGTTTGGCGCGTATGCCATATCTATCGGCAAAATAAGAAACTACAAAAAATCTTATACTTCTCCCAACTAGAGATGCAAAAATAAACATCCAAAAATTGACCGCAAATAATCCAGCAGATAAAGTGAATACTTTATACGGAGCCGGTGAAAGCGATGCGAGGAGTATAGTAATAAATACGTGTTCTCTAAAAATATTTCCAAGATATGCGACCTCTGCTGTCAGACCATAAAAAGCAACTAACGGTGCTCCGATATATCCATAAAAAAACTTTCCAATAAAATAACCAAAAACACCACCCAAAACAGAAGAAAGTGTGCCAATAACGGCGAGTCTAATCCACGATGGTTTCTTTTCGTGGGCAAGCATCCCAACGATTAAAACAAAAGGTGGTATCGGAAAGAAAGATGATTCCGTAAAAGCAACTAATGCTAATGCTTTTTTTGCGTGACGATGATCAGCCCACTTTTCCACCCAGTCGACAAGTTTTTGTATCATACTTTATCTTAATTTTGTACCGTTTTTAAGTGGCTTACTGGGATTAAATAATGCCAAACCACTTTCATCACTGCCAGCCAATATCATTCCTTGTGACTCATATCCACGAAGCATTCGTGGTGCAAGATTGGTCACAAATGGAAACTGTTTATTTAACAAATCTTCCGGTTCTACATATTCACGAATACCTGAAAGTATTTGACGTGGTTTTTCTTCACCCAAATCAACTGACAATATATATAATTTATCTGCACCTTCAACAACAGAAACAGAAAGTACTGTCCCGACCTTGATTTCAATTTTTGCAAAATCATCTATGGTCGCAAAAACTTTTTCTTCTTTTTTATTTTCTACAATTATTTCTTCTGACATATTTTAATTACCAATTATCACTAATACCAATTTCTTCTTCATTTTCTTCTTCTACGACTTCTTCTTCCAGAATACTTGGACCATTTATTTTATCCAAATATCTTTGAAGAACTATCGCCGCGGCTTGATCATCCACTTCGTGATTTCCTTCATTCCCTGGTTGTTTGCGTGCTTCTACTGTTGAATACCATTCTTTTTCAAAAGCAACAATTATATCCATTTCTTTTTCAATTTTCGCTCCGAATGCACGAGCTTCTTTTGCAATCGCATTTGGTTTTCCTTTTCCATCGACACTTTCCCCTATCACAACTGTTGAGATTTTTAATTCACGTATAAGATCTACTGTATCTTTCAAAAGAGATTTATCATTCGGCGAAACCATAAGTGGAAAAGCCATCAATCCTTCATCGTCTGATTGAGCAAAACCAACTTTTTTTGAACCGAAGTCTATACCGAGATATTTCATAAAGAATAGTTTACAGTTTTTAGTTAATAGTTGCTAGTAATACAAAACACACAGGAAAACCTGTGTGTTTTGTATTTGCGGAGGAGGTGAGATTCGAACTCACGGTCCGATTACTCAGACTCTTGTTTTCAAGACAAGTGCGATAGACCAACTCTGCCACTCCTCCCTGTTTATTAACAGTTGTAATACTCTACCATATTTTGCGGTTTTTTTAAATACTTACAATATTTTATAAATAATGTTCTTCATAATGACAATTTGGACAAATCAGCTCTAGATTTTCTAGACTATTATCATTTCTGTTTCTATTCTTGTGATGAACTTGTAAGACTTCACCCTTGTTATAAGTACACCTCTCACATTTTTTTCCTCTTATTCCTAATAATCTAAGTTTAAGACTTCTTAAAGAAACAAGTTTATCCATTGGTCTACCAATTTTATAATTTATACCAACCCTATTTTTATTCGAGCAACTTCTGCTACAAGTCTTTTTATTAAAACCAGACAAAATTTGTTTTCCACAAACTATACAAGGTGTTTCTTTTCTACAAGATATTCCATAACAAGAAGCACTGCAAAATACGTGGCCTTTGGTTTTTTCTATTTCACTTGGTCGTCTGTAAATTGGTTTTTTACAAACAAAACATTTAGTATTTGATTTTCTTTTATACTGCTCAACCACTAGTCCAGTATACCACAATAAAACACCCTCTCGGGTGTTTTATTAAAGATAAAAACAATTATGTATTTACGATTACTGAGATGTTGTGGAAGTCGAAGTCTTTGATTCTTTTTTGAATAAACCTGTGAACTTTTTCATCTTTGCATTTAGAGAAGAGTGAGACTTACTGTAAGGCATTTTTATACCAGCATTTGTAAGAAGAGTTTGAGCTTCTACTGTCTTGCCTGCCTTGAATAAATCTTGAGCTTGCTTTAGTATTGCCTTTTGAGCATCAGTCAATGTTGCCTTTTCGTTCTTAGTCACTCGGACACCACTCTTGCCAATCTTTTTATAATTGCCAAGCATTGGCGGTTTGATACCTGCGTCACTAAGAATTTTCTTGGCTCCTGCAATATCTCCTGCTACACGAAGCTTGTTCGCTTGTACCATAGCATTGAACTGTGCTTCGGTAATGGTGCTTGTTCCCGCCCTGCTGTTTTTTGTTGCAGCAATGAAAGCTTGATAATCACCATTTGTAATAGCCTGTTTAATCGCAGTAAGAGCTTCATCACGTACCTTTTTGGGTGTGCCAGCTGGAAGAGTCGCCGCGCTCACTGATGCTAATGCTCCAAAAGCACCGATTGAAGCTAGATATAGCGCTAGAAATTGTTTACGTTTGTTCATAATTTTTTAGAATGTGTAATTTTAAATGTAATTGTTAGCGCTTATGATATTTATTTATATCAGCTAACACTTATTATTACGTACTCTATGCTTGTTTTCTTTCACCTATTTGTTTACCTTGTCTTTAACGTGTTGTTTAATATTATCAATAACAATTTTACAATCTGGATTATTATTTCTCATACGATTTAAAATACGAACATCCTTATTGCGCATAATTGTAGATGAAGCAGGAGACATATGAGCAAACTCACCTATATCCCACGGGAAAACCGCACAGGCAATAAATATATGATCATCAATATCTGCGTCACCCGTACTAGTTCCTATAATTCTGATACTTTTACCTTCTGCAACATATGGAAACGTTGTAGAACCAAAACCAGACATATCAATAGTCCAAAGAGTGTTATCTTTATCCAAAATCTTGAGATCACTTTCAATTTTATTTTCTATAATTCCAGAAAGCCTTCCTTCATTTGGAGAAAACCACACTTGTTGCTCTCTTACTTGAACAGGATAACGAATAACACTATTAACTTCAAAAATCTCATCGGTAGCATATATAAAAACACCAAGAATAATACTAGTCGCCACACTTACTAACAAAATTGTTTTTACAGAAAAACGATATCCCGCGTGTGTGGTACGAAGAGCTTTTACAATAAGCGATCCAAAAAATACAAAAGAGATTATCCACATTATTGGCATCATTGCTAATACAAAATCGGTTTGTGTTGAATATACAAAATCACGGAACTCCCATCCAGAATGAGCGATAGCATACAATTCCCCTGCGACGGCGACGGCCCCAATACCAGTCACCAAAACTCCAGGTATCCAAAGCGCCGCGTGTTTCATCACAAAATACCATTTAGCTCTTGGCTTAATATGTTCTTTGTCTATCTTATTTAAAATAATTTGTGATATATGTGTGCTCATAATGTTTACGAATAAGCTCGTAATGTGTCTTGTAAAATTTTCTTCGCACGAGACAGCCGTATAGCGACTGTCCCTGCGGGAATTTCCAAAATATCCGCAATCTCTTCATAACTTTTATCTTCAAAGAAACGAAGTGACACCACTTCTTGATATTTTGGGTCAAGTGTCTTTATAATAGATTCAATCTCTTTTTTTGTCTCTTTTTGTATTGCCTCTTTTTCAATGTTCATATCCCCCGCAATAGAATCAAAAATATTTTCATCTTTATCTGTTATAAAAAGTTGAGGACGAGTGTTTTGTTTACGATACCAATCAATCATCTCATTATGAGTTATACGATATGCCCAAGATGAGAATTTTAAATCATAATCAAAATCATTTATATTACGATACATTTTAATAAAACTATTTTGCACAATATCTTCGGCGTCTTCTTTTGTCGCGTGAGAGCGTCTCATTACATAGCGAAGAAGTGTGGGATTATACCTATCAATAAGCTCACCAAAACAGGCGGTATCAGAAACACTGAGTTTCGCCAACTCTTCATCCGTGAGCTTTGTTATATTGTGCACAATATAGAGTATATACGAAAAGAAGACACCATATCTTTCATATTTAATAAAATAAAAAAGGAGTTGCTTTCGCAAACTCCCTTAAATTCTAATTATCTGAAGATACGACCGGTTCTGGTAATATTCCCACTTTTTGTTCAATTTTGCTTTCCTGGAAAGTTTCTTTATTGCTCGTCGTCGTCTCGGATGTCTCCTTTTTTGCTTCTGTTTCCACTGTATCTATTGAAGGTTGGGTTTTATTGATTGAAATAGAAGATGGGAACTCTTTGGTGTATACCTCCCAAAGTTCTCGTGCAGAATCTCTAAATATAGTAGGTCTTGGTGAGACTAGCGCTAAAACAATCTTTTCCTCTAACCATCTAAAACGGGCTTCTAGCTCAGCGTGTAAACACGCTGAAGGGGATTTGTCTTCCCTACACGTTGCGTCTACCTTATTTTGCCACCGCATATCTTCAAAACTTTGTGCGTGACCGTCCTCTGCCATATCGTAGATTGATTGTAAACGCGTAACACGCCTATTCATTCTTGCAAGTTCTGGATTACGGCAAAACTCTGCAAAATACCACGCGAGGTTTGATATCGAGCCACAATATAGATTGCTAGACTCCGATTGATTCTGACCTTCACCTCGCCCCATACTGTAAGTACCAGGGAGAGTATTCTGGAAAAGATAAATCGTAGATGGTTGAGGTGAAGTAGTGTGCTGTATTTGATTAGTGTTTTGCACCCTTATTGGCTCTTTAGTACTGTTACTGTTTTGTTTCGAAGGTATCAAAACTGCAATAATTATCACAATCACAACTAACGCAATAATCCCCTCTCCCCAGGGCTCAGAATTAGAAGAACTATTGTAATCTGATGAAGAGTAATCAGAAGAAGATGTTTCGCTGAGTGTTTCTTCATTCTCGTGAGATTTATCTTCTTCATAAATTTCATCGTCATCGCGAGAAACTTGTTCCCCTCGACCCATAAACAACCCCTCACAATCTGGACACCGTGATGGGAAAACGAACAAAACATTACCACATATATCACAAAACATTCTATTACAGTCGACACATTGATAAACCCTACTGACTTCGTTATGACAAGACGGACATTCTTTGGACATAGTCGTCACCTCTTTCAAAGAACTTAGATGTTAAACATATTGTCTGAGCTATCTGTACAATACAACACATAAACACTGAAGTCAATTATATATTCGTAGGCAGGAATCGGTCACAAAATCAGCTCCTTCGTCGCAGATGATTTTCCGACCCGTATTCGATTCCTGACGCAAGACAAGCAGTTGTCTTGCTCCGAGAGCACAAATATAAAAAATGACATCTAATAGATGTCATTTTTTATATTTGTGCTCTCGGCAGGAATCGAACCTGCATCGCAAGTACCGCAAACTTGAATTCTATCCATTGAACTACGAGAGCAGTGAGTTGCATACTACAACATTTTTTCACTTTTTACAAATAAAAACACTCGTAGCCGAGTGTTTTTATTTGCGCATCCTGCATTAGAGATTTCGAAAGAAATTAGATGCAGTACGAGGAGTCTAGGAATTTTTGGAAGAAGACGTACATACTAGTACGGCGACTGAGAAAAATTCCGTAGCGACAAAGTAATGCGCTAATTTATTTTGAAATCTTTGCGACAGCTTTTGCGAGGCGGGCCTTCTTCCTATTTGCTGTCCCTTTCTTTATAACTCCACCCTTTGCTGCCTTATCAAGTGCTTTGAAGGCAAGAGCCAAATCAACTTTTGTTGCCTTTGCATCTTTATCCAAAACATCTTTACGGACAGTTTTTACTGCCTCTTTCAGAGTGCGACGACGACGGTCGTTGACGACAGCCTTTCTTTCACTTACACGTAATGCCTTTTTTGCGTTTTTTGTAATTGCCATATCTTTAATTGAGTCATATCACTCTAACACAAAAAAAGGTCACACACAATGTAATGATGTCATCAGTTTGATATACTGTCCCTATGATTGGATTTCTCCGTGGTAAAGCCCTCAAAAGTAACGAGCAAGCTCTTTTGCTTGATGTTTCTGGTGTGGGATACCGTATACATTGTCCTTTACCACTTTTAATTTCAATTACCGAAGGACAAGAAGTCTCACTATATATTCATAGTCATATAAGAGAAGATCAATTCACTCTTTATGGATTTAAAGACGAACTAGATCTTTTTTTATTTGAAAAATTACTCGCCGTATCTGGCATTGGTCCCAAAAGTGCAATCGCGATGCTTTCTGTTCATTCTCCAATGTCTATCGCTGATGCCGTGGAACGTGAAGATGTGCAAGCTCTATCACACACTCCGGGAGTCGGTAAAAAAACTGCGGAAAAAATAATTATTGAACTCCGAGGTAAACTTTCTCATCTGGTTGGTGGCAAAGAAACAGATACGACCTACGAAGTGCGCCTCGCCCTAGAAACTCTTGGTTATTCTCCAAAAGAAATACACGATACCTTACATAAACTCAAAACTGAAAATAAAACTACAAGTATGTTAATTAAAGAAGCTCTCACACAGCTACAATAATATGGAAAAAATACTTCGTACAATAGAAAAACTAGTGCCAAAAAAAATCTATCGTTTTTTTCAACCTGCCTATCATCTGACTCTCGCAATTGTTGGCACACTTATTTATCGTAAACCTTCACGCCATATCTATGTTATCGGAATCACTGGCACAAAAGGAAAATCATCCACCACAGAATTTGTAAACGCAGTTCTCGAAGGGGCGGGTAAAAAAACTGCTGTTCTTTCAACTATTCGTTTCAAAATTGGAGAACATTCCCGTGCTAATAAATATAAAATGACAATGCCTGGGAGATTTTTCACCCAGAAATTTTTACGTGATGCGGTAAATGCTGGATGTGAATATGCAATCATTGAAATGACATCCGAAGGGGCACGATTTTTCCGTCATACTGGCATAGAAATGGACGCCCTCATTTTTACTAATCTTTCCCCTGAACACATTGAATCGCACGGCTCATTTGAAGAATACAAAAAAGCGAAACTCCGTATTTTAAATCAACTAGAAAAAAGTAATAAATCCATTCGCCTTTCGATTGCAAATATAGATAACGAACACGCCCCCTCTTTTCTTGTTGCACCAATTGAAAAAAATGTTGGTTATTCCTTAAAACACGTTCACATACTCTCAGAAACAAATACTTCAAGTACCATTGAATATCTTGGCACAAAAATTACCATTCCACTTCCTGGTAAATTTAATATTTCAAATGCTCTCGCTGCTCTTACTTTGGTACACGAGCTTGGAATAAATATTGAAGATGCCAAAAAAGGAATTGAGTCTCTTTCACTAATTCGTGGACGAGTAGAACGTATAGAAGCTGGACAAGAATTTACTGTCATCGTTGATTACGCCCACACCGACGATAGTTTGCGTAAACTATACGAAACATTTTCATCTTCACGCAAAATAGCAGTGCTTGGTGCTACTGGTGGAGGACGCGACTCTTGGAAACGACCAGTGCTTGGAAAAATCGCTGATGAATATTGTAATGAAATTATTATTACAAATGAAGATCCATATGATGAAGACCCGATGAAAATTATTAATGAAGTTGCTGGTGGTGTCACAATACACACTCCACAAATTATTATGAATCGTCGAGAAGCTATAGCTCACGCATTCACACTTGCACGCAATGGCGACACAGTTCTCATAACTGGAAAAGGAACAGATCCGTATATTATGGGGCCAAACGGTACAAAGGAGGTTTGGGATGATGCGACAGTTGCTCGAGACGAATTAGAAAAGTTATTGCGTAGACAAAATGCCTGAATTACCCGAAGTACACACAACCGCGACAGGACTACAAAAAGTCTTGCCACGTCTTATTATAAAAGATATTTGGACTGATATGTGGTCTACTTCGACTCTCGCAAAAAATACTATCAAAGATAGAAAATATTTTCCTTATTTCAAAAAACACACACTTGGTGCTCGAATAAAAAACGTAGAGCGGCGTGCGAAATATATACTGATTAATTTAGAAAATGATTTTACAATTATCATACATATGAAAATGACGGGACATTTAATGTATGGGAAATATATTTTAAATAAACAAAGTAATGGTAAGGAGTGGTCTTGGTTGCCTATTCCCAAAAATTCTCCCCTTTCTGATAAATATAATCGTCATATTCACGTTGTTTTAACTCTTTCAAATACAAAGAAAAATTATAGCAATTTAGTCTTTTGTGATTCACGAAAGTTCGGCTCAATGTCTGTGATGAAAACATCTCTCATACACACAGATAAACTTTCACATATTGGCCCTGAGCCACTAGAAAAAACTTTTACTGAAAATAATTTTAAAGAAAGAATTTTGCTTTCAACGAAACGCGCTATCAAAACAGTTTTGATGGATCAAAAAATTATTGCTGGCATTGGTAATATTTATTCTGATGAAATGTTACATTTATCTCACATTCTTCCGACTCGACAACCTCAAAGTTTAAATAAAAAAGAAATTTCTTTGTTATTTAGGTCGATGAAAAAAGTATTAGAAAAAGGAATCGATTTCGGTGGTGACAGTATGAGTGATTATAGAAATGTAAAAGGCGAGCGTGGAGCATTCCAAGAAAAACATCTTGTTTATTTGCGAGCAAAAGAAAAATGCAAAACGAAAGGCTGTGCGGGAATTATTAAAAAATTAAAAATCGGAGGACGTAGTGCCCACTTTTGTCCCATTTGCCAATTGTAAAGCAATAAATTACTTCATCTACTTCGTTTAATGAACAAATTCTTTGTCATCGTACTATTTGTACGCCTTCGCAAAATTTGTTAACTCGCCTCGTATCTAAAGCAATTTATTGCTTTACAATATTACTAGCGACTATATACTATTTATCATATGAGTCTTCTCTTAAAAATCTTTTTTGGTTTTTGGATAATATGGATACTCTGGTATATAACCGGAGGACCTCTTCGTGATGACAAAGACAAACCATTTGTTGGATTAAATACATCTGGACAAATAGAGCCGGTGGGAAAATAATATAGGCAGCTGGGAACGGTCACAACAGCCCAGCTGGGATCTCCGACAAATCTTTTTTCGACGTCGCTCAAAAAGTTCGCCGGCCGCCTCTCGCTTGTTTTTCTTGCTAGAAAAACATAGCTCCGACCAACGATCCCAGACGCAAGTGAAGCAGTTCACTTGCTCTGGGGGCACAAAAATACAAAAAGCAACATCGTACGATGTTGCTTTTTGTATTTTTGTGCCCCCAGCTGGGATCGAACCAGCGACCGTCTGCTTAAAAGGCAGCTGCTCTACCGTCTGAGCTATAGGAGCGATTGCTACATACTAACAGATTGCTCCATATTTTTCCAGTGCTACAAACTCAAAATTATCTCCTCCAACGCCACCTTCAAATCTTTCTCCCCTCTGTGAGCTTCAATATTTGAACGCACAAGTTTGCCACCAATATCTTCGCATTCTTGTAAAGAAAATTTTGATGGTTTGCCAGCACGTACATCTTGCCACACCATTGTCCATTTCCACCAAAGTGCGCCCTGTATCGCCTCTGGACTATCCAAATCTCGCACTCGCATCCATTCAATCCACGCACCTTTTTTATCACGTCTCGCAAATAAATTACACAAAGTAAAAACATCTACATCTTTTTTCTTTTCTTCTCGTGCATCAAAAATCTTATCGGCATATTTTTCTAATCTCTTAAATCTATTTGCGTCCGCAAATGGCTCATCAATAATAAAAACATTTTTTGACTCTTTCATTGTGGGAAGTAATCGTATAACTTCATCTCGCGAAGAAGCGATGTCCATTGTTTGAATTAAATTCACCACAACTTTATCACCAAACAAACTCGAGGCTTCTGTCAACGCTTCCAATGCAGATATTTGTTCACTATAAATATGTGAAGACACAGCACCAACTTTTTGTAGTGTCTCATACGCCTTCTCTCTTTTATTTGTGTCTGTTCCAACAATCGTGTAAATCATAAAGCTTGAAGATTTGTTCCAAGAGTTCTAGATGTAATCAGTGGCAAATTTGATAATTTTCGTTTAGACAAAACCGATTCCAAAACTTTTGCCAAATCATCCGCCACTTTTTCGGCAATATCTTTATCAATTTCAAAAACTAATTCGTCGTGAATTTGCAAAAGTAATTTTACTTTGTCTTCCAATTTATTTTTTACAATATATTCATCCGCATCAATCATCGCCAACTTCAAAATATCCGCACTTGTCCCCTGCACCGGTGCATTAATTGCAATTCTCTCGCCTTGCGCACGCAAAAATGGAAGTGGACTTTTAAGTAAAGGTACTTCACGACGACGACCGAGTAGTGTTTCTGTATAACCATTCTTCCAAGCAAAAGCTTTTACTTCTTCCAAATATTCCATCAATCTCACAAACGTCGCCTTGTATTGATCAAAAAATTCTTGAGCTTCTTTGCGTTCCACTTTCATTCCCTCTTTCAAAGCGGTTACTCCCATACCATATAATATTCCAAAATTAATTGCCTTCGCCTTTCTTCGCATCTCAGGTGTCACATCTTTTTCCTTCACTCCGAAAACTCGCGCAGCAGTTCCAGTATGCACATCTATTTTCTTTTCAAAAATCTCTA
>JAHFMZ010000012.1 GCA_023267555.1 bacterium | reverse complement strand
GGTTTTGGGGATTTTCGTGGGTTCTACAACGATTACGTCCGCGGGGTATTTTAATACAGCCCCAATTTCTCGTTGTAATATCTCAATTACTAGTCAATTACAAGCAGGTTCTGAAAATGAAGATGTGTATACCCTTCAGGGACTTCTTTCACGTGCTGGGTATTTAACTGCAAATCCAAATGGTTATTTTGGGCCAGCAACAAAGTCGGCTGTAAAGCGTTTCCAAAGAGATAATGGTATTTCTGCTACAGGTTATGTAGGAGATGCGACTATAAATGCCGTTAATGAACGTCTTTGTGATACAGATGTAAATGCAGATACGCTTTCATATGGTAATTATGGATATGGTTCTGGTGTTACTTATGTTGATGCATACGATCCATACGCTCACGTTGTTTCACCCACAATCACAAGTCCTGTTGTGTACACAAATCCACAATCAAGTATTAATACATCATATGTAAATGTTAATAATACTTATAACACTCCTACATATTCTACTCCGTCTACTCCAGCATATTCTGTACCAACATATAATCCTGCTGCACCAAATACATACCCAGTACTCACTCCAGCTACAACTCAAAACCAAATACAAAGTACTAATATAATTTATAGTCCTTCTACAGGTTATACATATGGTATTGTTCCACAACCAGGATCACTTACTATTTCTACACCACTTGCAAACACTGTTTACAATGAAGGGGATACTGTTTATCTAGCTTGGTCAACAAATAATCTTAATGTTAGTGGCTTTAACATTCTTCTTGAAAATAATATTACAGGACAAAGTAAAATAGTTGCTTCTACACAAGGAAAGAATGCATCATTTGTACTTACAAAACAAATTCTTGATGCTGTATGTCTTGGTGTGTGTGACAATAATCAACAGGGATCATTCCGTATCGTGATTTCTACACCAGTTACTGATATTGCTGGTACAACTTCTGCTTTACGTGCAGCAATTTCTCCAATCACTATCAAGCGACCAGTTGCTTTTGCTTCTATAAGTATTAATGGAAGTAAGAATCCAGTTAATTCAAATGAAGTATTCAAGCTTTATGTGAATGTTCCGACTGTTCCAGTGTGGAATACAAATGTATATGGTCAATATTCATTCAAGATTCACGCGATCTGCCCAGCTTCTGTACAAGTAAGTATTGCTGGCGTTCCTTGTGGTCAAGACTTTGATATGCCTATTACAACAGCAAATTTCCAGCAAGAAATTCCAACTATTATTACAAATGGTACATATTACAGACGTGATGTGACATTTGAAATAAATGCCTACAATAATGTTAATTCACAATTAATTGGAACAGCACAGACTTCCGTAACCGTTAATGCTTTGCCATTTAGTTTCTAATCTTTACAGTTAATATAATTAAACACAAAAGAGCGACCCCGAAGGGGTCGCTCTTTTGCTATTTGATGTTTTTTGTGTTAGTATTCTAGGACTGTCTGTAATCCGTGTATTTTCGTAAGTTTTAAAAATTATTAAGATTTACGAACATAAACGTGATATTCAGATGGTTTAATCAAACAAAAAACAATGGCAAAAACATCAACTATTGCACGTAGTAAAAAAACGCCAAAGTTCTCTTCAAGAATAGTGAATCGTTGCTTTAAATGTGGTCGAAAGCACGGATTTATGAGAGATTTTGGTTTGTGTCGAACTTGCTTTCGTGAGCTTGCAAACGAAGGTATGATTCCAGGTATTAAAAAAGCTTCTTGGTAAACAGAAAAAATATATGGATCAAATAGCAAATATGCTCATCGCAATTAAAAACGGTGGTCTTGTAAAAAAGACAACCGTTACGCTCCCATCTTCAAAAATGAAGTGTGCGATTTTGGAGCTACTCAAACAAGAAGAATATATCAAGACTTATAAAGTAACAGAAGGTGTAAAGCCAACTGTTGAAATAGTTCTTGCATATAAAAAAGATACTCCACGTATCACTGGAGTGTCTCGTGTTTCAAAACAATCAAAGCGTATTTATACAGGGGTAAAGAAAATTACACCTTTTAAATATGGTCACGGTATGACAGTGCTTTCAACACCTAAAGGAATTCTTTCTGATAAACAAGCTCGTAAAGAACTTGTTGGTGGCGAACTATTATTCACAATTTGGTAAAAATAAACGTATGAGCAGAATAGGAAAACAACAACTAAATATTCCAGCGGGTGTCGAAGTAACATTTGATGCCTATGCTGTACGTGTCAAAGGACCAAAAGGGGAGCTAACACGCGATCTTCGTGAAGAAATCGTTTTCAAAAATGAAAACGGCGTCATCACATCGGAGCCTCGTCGTAATGACAAGTTCTCTCGTTCATTATGGGGAACATATATGTCTCATATTAAAAATATGATTGCAGGTGTGGTCACTCCTTTTGAAAAGAAACTTTTGGTAGAAGGTGTGGGATTCAAATGGGAAGTAAAAGGTACAGATTTATATTTGAACCTTGGTTTTTCTCATCAAATAGTAAAAAAGATTCCAGAAAATGTTACAGTTTTGGCCGAAAAGAATGCTCTCACTATTACAAGTATTGATAAAGAGGCTGTCGGACTCTTTGCAAATCAGATTCGTTCCTTGAAGAAACCTGAACCATATAAGGGTAAAGGTATTCGTTATAGCGATGAAGTTATACGTCGAAAGCAAGGTAAGAAGTCTGCATAATCTGTAAATATAATTATATGAAAACAAACATTAAAACAGAAAAGCGATTGCGTCTTCACAAAAAGATTCGTTCTCGTGTGTCAGGGACAGCGGATTGTCCACGACTTGCAGTCTTTCGTTCCAATCGATATATATACGCTCAATTAATCAACGATGTGAAAGCTATCACTCTTGCTTCAGCGTCTGATATTGCATTGAATGACAAAATGACAAAAGTTGAACGTGCAAAAACAGTTGGTAAAAAAATTGCCGAGGAAGCACAGAAAAATAAAATTACTACGGTCGTATTTGATCGTGGCGGATTCTCGTACCGTGGTCGAGTACAATCTTTGGCTGATGCTGCTCGCGAGGCAGGGCTAAAATTCTAATGCCTTTCAAAATATATGACAGAAGAAATTAAAACAACAGAAGAAATAATAGAAGAAGTGCCAGTGGAGGCATTAGTAGAACCTACAACTATTGTTGAAACAGGTAATGTCGCCGTTGCTCAAGATAGAAGTGAACGTCAAGTTCGCGGTGCGCGTGGTGGAGCACCCGCCGGTCGTGGAGGTAAACCAGGAGGAAGAAGTGGTGGACGCCCTCGTGCCCCTCGTGAGAAGCCAGAATTTGATAGTAAGACTATCAGTATTCGTCGTGTGACTCGTGTGGTTTCGGGTGGACGAAGATTTACTCTTTCGGTCGCGCTTGTTGCGGGAGATCACAATGGTCGTATTGGACTTGGTACAGGAAAAGCTGCGGACACACAAGTGGCAATAGAAAAAGCAATGAAAGCTGCAAAGCGAAATATGTTTACACTTAAACTTTCAAAGAATAAATCATTAACTCACGACATTGAAGCAAAATATAATTCATCAAAGGTTATGATTATGCCAAATAAAGGTCGTGGACTTATTGCTGGATCATCAGCTCGTACTATTCTCGCACTTGCAGGACTCTCTGATGTGACTGCCAAGTTTTATTCAGGAACAAAGAATAAACTTAATAATGCTCGTGCGACTAT
Source organism: bacterium (assembly GCA_023267555.1). Taxonomy (GTDB): domain Bacteria; phylum Patescibacteriota; class Minisyncoccia; order Phycocordibacterales; family UBA5272; genus UBA11704. Next base: position 9,758 of record JAHFMZ010000012.1, on the reverse strand, counting down.
GGCGGCACTTTCACAGATTGCATATGCACACGGTGAAGGAAAAGTTGAAGCTCAAAAAATAGAAGGTGCAGAAATACCAACAACTAATTAAACGATTATGCAAATACACGAAATAAAGCGCGAACATCCGCTTAAAAAATCAAAACTAGTTGGACGTGGTGGTACACGTGGTAAAACTTCGGGTCACGGAGGAAAGGGACAGACAGCTCGTGCTGGTCACCGTGTTCGTCCAGCAATGCGTGACATTATCAAGAAACTTCCAAAGTTGCGTGGTCACGGAAAGAATCGTTCAGAGTCAGTATTTTATCGTGGCCCAGAGGCTGTGGTAAATGTTAGTGCTCTTAATATTTTCAAAGCAAATGAAGTTGTAAATCCTACATCCTTAGTTGCTAAGGGGCTTATCGGAGCAGTGTTTGGCAAACATCCAAAGGTAAAAATTTTGGGCACTGGCGAAATCACCGTTGCTGTAAAAGTTGAAGAATGTACTGTTTCTGGGTCTGCAAAGACAAAAATCGAAGCAGTTGGTGGTAGTGTCACTCTTTCAATTAAAGCAAAACCACAATCAGACGAGCAATTAAAGAAAATTGCTGATAAAAAGACTGCAAAAGCAGATAAGAAGACTAAATCAAAGGGAAAAGGTAAAAAGTAATATTTTAGCGAACTACTTTAAATAAAGGAATACAAAGGGCGGCCACGAAGTGGCCGCCCTTTGTCCCCATTTTATCCACATTTTTACAATAAATAGGGATATACTAAGGACATTATGAAAAAATATATTATTGCCACACTTTTATTAGGTGCTTCTTTTGGTTTAGCTTTTGCTCAAACTTCATCAATTCTTTCACATTGCTCTTATGGCGATCCAAGTCCTGATTGTAAAAAGGGGGATGTGGCTCCACCTTCTACTTCACAATGTATTTCTCTTTCAAATAATCTCAGTCTCCGCTCTCGCGATTCTTCTACCAATGGAGAAGTGTCTACCTTGCAAGGATTTTTGCAAGAAAATGGATTTCTTGCGAGTGATCCAACTGGATATTTTGGCAATTTAACTCTTAACGCAGTAAAGGCTTTTCAAAATCAGTATGGACTTTTAAGTTATGGATATGTCGGCCCAGTTACCAGACAGGCAATACAAAAGGCGACTTGTGGCGATAATGTAATTAGTACTGTTCCAACAGTTGAATTCATCGGCACTCCAACACTTGGTCTAGAGTATGATTCAAACGGAAAAGAGACTTTCCTTGTCGGTAAAGCGACAGTGAAGATTACTGCAGGGAATACACCGATGACTACATATAACAGCTCTGTGGGATATATTTTATCGTTTAGTGGTGCTTCAGGTTTAGTAGGTTCAAATTCAGTTATTTATAGTGTATCGGGTCCAGATAGTACGAATAATAATGTCACAATTCCGGCCAATACATCAGCGACATTTTATATAAGAAATACAGTAAAACCTAGTGAGTTGTTTTCTGGCTCGTATCATCTACAACCAAATGGGTTAACATATAATTTTTCTTCTAATAATTATCAAACAGTATCAGCTTCATCATTCGTAAATGCTCAACCAAGTAATTCAGTAACCATTATCGGAGAGACATCGCCATATATTAGTAGCATAACCCCACCCTCTTCAGAGGCTGGTCTTGATGGAAAAGTGAATATTACAGGTGTTCGTTTTGATCCCAACACAAACCTTGTGAGTGTCGGAGGTATAGTATTAACTTTACCTTCTACAAATAATGGAACAACTATTTCATTTACACCAGGGAATAATGGAATTAGTGTCGGGTCATATGTTGTCCAAGTTTCGAATGGCAATGGAGCAAGTAATAAAGTGGCTTTAAGTTTAATTACAAATAATACTACAACACAAAATTGCCCTAGTGGTTATGTTCTTCAGGGTAGCTCTTGTGTGATTCAACCGACAACAACATCGGGAGCGCCAACTTGTACCATAACAAGCGAGGCATCTAATGTTACACAAGGTGGCTCGTTCACCATTAGATGGACGAGTAATACCGCCGCAGTTTCTGCTTTCTTGAGCGATTTTAGTAGTTCACAAAGAACAGTTTCTACAAATGGTAGCGCTCTTATTTCTACAGCATCTATAACATCACCTAGATCTATTACCGAATATATAACTGTTACCAGTTCAAACGGTCAACAAAGTACGTGTGGGGCTTCTGTAAATGTTGTTGCGCCGGGGACTGTTATAACATCATCTCCTACTGCGACTATAGATCAAAGTTCTCTTACTCCAAATTCTTCCTCTCCAACTATTACAGGAACCGCATCCAATGTGAGTACGAATAATTTTGTTATATCAATACAAGGTAGTGGTTATAATGCATTTATTAGTAATAATATTTCTGTTGCAAATGGTCGCTGGTCAGTTTCGGTTCCAACAGTACTTAGAAATGGTACTTATACAGTTAGTGTACTTTCTAATAATCAGATTATTACTTCGGGTACACTCACTATACTCGCAAACACAGTTTCTGCTACTACTCCACCGACACTCTCTATTACAACTTTTGGTTCCACTCTATCTGGATCTGCTCCACTTCAAGTAAGCTTAACTGCAAATAATTTACAACCAACCAATGCAAACGAAGCGTACGCAATTGATTGGGGAGATGGTTCTACCCCATCAATTATTGCTTCAGGTTGTACTTCGGCTACTGATTGTATAACGGCTGGTTCTTCACACGTGTATCAAGCAGCGGCAGCAGTTAGAACAGTAACACTACAAACAACTGCTACATATACTGCAAAACTTCACAAATATACATCAGTCGGTTGTAGTGGTTGCAGTATTCAAACCCTTGTAAATAATTCACCAGTTCTAGCAACTGGTGATACAGTTACTGTGACTGATGTACCACAAATTTATTTGTCGGCATCACCTACATCTGGAACTTCTCCACTAACAGTTACATTTTCTAATTTAGTGCCAACGAATGCTTCTGTTGGAGCTCCTTACACACTTATGTATGCGGGTGGAAATGCTAACCGATGTTCTCCAGTAGATCCTCAATTCCCAACAAGTCCAATAGGGGCGTGCACGACTCTCGCCGCCGGAGCTCAAACAACATATTCATATATATGGCAGGATTCTAACGGTGATAATCGAAGTCCGGATACTTATCAGGCTCGTTTGGTGGGTAGCGCAGGACAAATACTCGGTGTTACAAATATCACTGTTTCAAAACCATCGACAACAACACAAACTGCACCAGTCACGACCACGTCACCAACAGGAACTATTACAGCTTCTCCTGCTTCTTGTGTCATACCTCAGGGGTCATCATCTTGTAATGTTACTTTAAATTGGAATACAAATAATCCAGTAAATACATCTACTATTACAAATGATAATAATCGCAGTATAATTAGTGGAAATAGTGGATCACAAAGTGTCACTATGTCTGGTACATATGCGTATAATACATATTATCTAGCCAACAATGGAGTATTGTTAGCACAAGTGAGAATAAACTCGACTTGTGCCACAGGTTCTGTTTGGAATGTAAGTAGCTGTGTCGCGGTCAACACTACTCCAGTTACAACAACTTATTTACCAGCCATACCAATTAGCTCTGGTTCTTGTTCTGGAACAACGGCTTCTTTCAACTGGCCTGCAGTATCTGGCGCAACTAGTTATCAAACAAGAATAAATGATACAACAGCAGGTACTTGGACTGGAAGTTGCAACACAACTGAAAATGGAGGTAATTATTGTAACAACAGTGAGACTTCAACTTCACATAGTTGGACAGGTATATCGGGTCATAGTTATAACGCTTGGGTTCACGCTTGCAATTCTGCAGGTTGTTCGAATGCTTCCACTCAACCAACCTTCTCTTGTCCAACCGTAACATCATCACCCGTTGTTACACAAACATCAACTAATGTTCAACCAAGCTTCACTTCTCCTCCACATTTTAGTGCTTCACCTATTTCATCCACAGGAAATACTACCTTTAGTTGGACAGCACAAAATGCATCTTACTGTAATGTAAGTCATCCAGACGGATCAAGTCCTTGGAACAATGCACCAACTACGTATTCTATGTCAGTATATGGTGGTAGTTATCCAAATGGATTAACTACCACAGTTACTTGTTATGGTTCGACGGGTATATCTATTGCGATAACAGCCAATCTTACCGTGACACAACCAACATCTACTGTAACTCCATCTGCACCAGCAACTTGTTCTGGTGCAGATGTAACTACTGGTTCTCAAACAGTTACGCCAGGTACTAGTGGTGCTGTTTGGGGAAGTGGACCATTTACAACAGATTCAAGTCTTTCCGTTATTGCGAAATTCCTTGGAGCTACTGGTTCTAGTGCAACACTTTCTATTACTAATATAGGATGTCAGTCATCATTCACTGGTGCTTCGGCAAATGGTATTACTACCCAATCTTATGGTTCTTGGCACGGGATGAATGTTACTTGTACTAGCGGATGTATGCTAGCAAGTAATTCTGTATCATCAGTAAAACAATACGTAATTGGTGGACAAGTGTTTGATATCACCGCTCCTGCTACTTGTAAAAGTTTGCTTCCTATATCTCGTGGATCGTGGGATTCAAATAGTAATGGTTCTGTGACAGTTTTACAAAAATTCTTAGCAAAGAAATATAACTTATTTGTGAAAGATGCCGTCACTGGTTATTACGGAGATTTAACAGTTGAAAATGTGAAGAAATTCCAAGCCGAGAATAATCTTGAAACTACAGGATATGTTGGTCCAGCGACACGAACTTTAATCAAGAATATGTGTACTCAATAGTAAAAGTAATATTTTAGCGAACTACTTTCGTTTAAAATTTACATTACTAAATACAAAGAGCGGCGCCGTAGGCGCCGCTCTTTGTATTTTCTGTAAACTATTAAACTATGACCTAACACCTATTCCTATGGAATCACATTTGCTATATTCTGTATCAACCCTTGTGTTTCATAATCTCCGACAGTTACCCAAGTCGGTATTCCAAGTAAGCACATACCGTCTTTATCTTTTCCAAGAGCTGCACCACCAGAATTTCCTATGTCTATTTTTGCAGAGACAAAATAATTTTCATTTGATATACCATTTGTCGATTTCATAGTTGAATTATCATAACTACTTATTATTCCATTTGTAGTCGCGCGGTATACAGTCGATACATCACCCATACCTTTTATATTGGTTGTTGTATCTCTTTTTGTATAGGATGGATATCCTATTATAGACACAGGTGTACCGACAGGGATTTTTGATGGACATTTTCGGAGAGAAGAAAGATTATAATTATAGTCAGAAACTTTTGTGCTACTTGTTGCCGATAAATTTTCTTTTATATTTAAGATTGCTACATCTTTATTTTTATCATACAAATCTTTATTGTTTTCAACAGCGAAAATGCCAGAGCTTTTATTATTTATATCATCCATAGAAATTACACATTTTTTTGTGTTTGATATGACGTGATAATTTGTTAGAACACCATATTTATCAGTATCAAATTTCCACAACACGCCACTGCCACTTGAAAGTTTGTTGTCATCAGAAAGGCAAACAACTTGTACGACTCCTTCCAGATAAGAAGATAAGTCACTTGATGTAATTGAAATATTTGATTGTTTCTGATCTTCTTTAACAGAAGATAATGTGCGATATGTATAATAAAATGTTCCAAAAATTAATATTAGAAGAACAACAACGGTTTCGTCAAAAACAAGCCAAGGCACAGCATTAGGTAATTTATTTTTCTTAAAAAAGTTCATATCTGTAAGTATAGCCGAAATATAAAAATATTACTTGGGTATTTGATTTTCTGGGAAGATTTCTATCATTTCATCTGAATAATAAAAGGCTCCTGCAAGGGCACCGAAACTCCAAGTGGTGCCATTAATATCAATAGATGCACCACCAGATTTTGGATTTTTGTTCGGTATTGATTTTTCAAATCCCAAATTAAATAATGTAGCCAGAATTTCTGGTCGATTATTTATTGATATCCCAGCAGTGGCCCATTGTTTATTTATTTGGGCAATATATAAAGCCGTATAAAGATATGAATATATATGGTTATGTTCATCGATTATTCTTTGAAATCTTTCTTGGTCAACATCGTTGGTTTTGAAATCAAGCAGATGTTCATATTTCACACCAATATAGAAAGGAGAATTTTTATCAGTCAGATTTTTTTCTATTTCTCTTGCTGTATCGTCTTTGATACCGAAAATACCCCAAGAGAATTGGCTTTGACTCCCCAAAATTTTTAATGGATCAAATACTTGTTTGAAAAGAGCTCGGTCGCTATTGAATAGTCGCATTTGTTCTGGTACAAGAAGTGCAACCAAAATACGAGCGGGGACACCAGTTTCTTTTGAAACTTTTTCTATAATATCTTTATCTTTAAAAACAGCAATTCTAAATGCAATCCACTCAGGACTATGGGCTAAAGGGAATACCGTGTATTCTTTGTCTCTTTTGGGAATTTGTAAAAAGTTTTTGCTTTGTTCATCAATTATGCCAGAGGTATTTGTTAATTTAAGACGTACAGCCGTATATCCAAATACGAAGAAAAACCCGATTATTGCGAAAATTATTATCAAAAATCGGAAGAATTTCTTTAACATTTTCTAATTCTATCATAAAGAATGACTACAAAGTGATTCTTCTTTAACTACTTTACTCTATTTCATAATATGTTAGACTCTTTATATATGGAAACAATAATATCTTTTTTTGCGGGGGTTATCGCTTTATTTTATGGTTTAATAGGGTATACACCAACAGTTTCAAATACGCAACCAGCACCAGTTGTGGTTGTTGCCAGTACAACAGAACAAAATGTAGATTTGGACACTACAAATAAGTTTACTGCAGATGACCAAAAAAGAGGTTGGTATTATGGAGATAAAGACCAAAAGAAATTAGGGACACCTTCTAATTGGATATTAAAAGATGCTGGTACAAGAAGTGCTATGTGGAAGGCGCCTGTGAATGCATTTAAACCAGCTTATTAATTTAGGGACTAAAAGCCGATAGCTAAAGGTTATATTTGTGCTATAATAGTGAAATTATGAAAACAATTAAGGCTATTTTCTCTGACAAGGGATTACGTAATCGTATTTTCTTTGTTATCGGTATTTTGGTTATAACTCGTTTTTTGGCTGTAATTCCAATACCGGGAGTCGATACATCTAATCTCGCACAATTCTTGTCTGGCAATGGCTTTCTTGGACTTCTCAACATCTTTGCTGGAGGAGGTATAGCCTCATTCTCTATTGTGATGCTCGGTGTCGGTCCATATATTACTGGGTCTATTATAATGCAACTCACGACTGTACTTTCGCCACGTTTAAAAGAAATGTATCAAGAAGAAGGAGATGCTGGCCGTCGTCGTTTTGTGCAATATGGCAGACTTCTCACGTTACCACTTGCTGTGGTTCAAGGTTTTGCTTTGATTACGTTACTTGAACGTCAAAGTGTTATTCCTCATCTTGCTACCCCACTCCTTCTTTCAAACATTTTAATTGTGACGGCTGGTACTATGCTGATGATGTGGCTTGGAGAACAAATTAATGAACACGGAATTGGAAACGGAGTTTCGTTGATTATCTTTGCAGGTATTGTGTCTGCTCTTCCACAACACTTGGGACAATTTTTCTTAACTTTTGATGTCTCACAAATTCCAATGATTGTAGGACTTCTCGTTTTATCATTGGTTGTGATTGCTGGTGTGGTATATGTAACCGAAGCAGAAAGACCAGTTCCGATAACTTATTCTCGTCAATCACGTTTGGGTTCTTCGGGAGGATTGAACAATTCTACATATCTTCCACTTCGTCTTAATCAAGCAGGTGTTGTGCCAATTATTTTTGCTATTTCAATTCTTCTTTTTCCACAACTTATTGGACAATTACTTGCGACTTCATCTCAAGACACTCTTCGTTCAATTGCACAGGCGGTAAATAATGCTCTAGCAAATAAATGGATATATGGAGGAATATATTTCTTCTTGGTTGTATCATTCACATACTTTTATACAGCGGTTATGTTTGATCCAGAAAGAACAGCGGAGAACCTTCAGAAAAATGGTGCGTTTATTCCTGGGTTTCGTCCAGGAGCAATCACGGCTGATTATCTAGGTTATGTGCTCGGACGTATTACATTTTTTGGAGCTGTATTTTTGGGTCTTGTTGCTGTGCTTCCAGTTGCGGTTCAAGGTTTGACGGGTTTGACTGCGGTGCAGGTGGGTGGAACTAGTCTTTTGATTGTGATTTCCGTAGTTTTGGATTTGATTAAAAAGATAGACGCTCAGCTATCAATGCGCGAATATTAAATTTCACGTAAAATTATCTCATCTACTTTGTCGCCACGGAATTTTTCTCAGTCAACGTACTACCCCGTACGTCTTCTTCCAAAAATTCCTATGCTTCGCGTATCTGAGACAATTTTCCGCGAAATTGCCCTTCACGTTCTGACCAATATTCCAGCGAGTTCGTGAGTCTTTTGGTTTTTTATGTTAGTATTATCCTATGAATAAACAATTCTTTATTTTAATAGGTCGTTCGGGTTGTGGCAAAGGCACTCAAGCAGACTTGCTTAAAAAAGCTCTTGAAGAAAAAGATGCAAAAGATGTGATACATATCACAACTGGTGGTGGTTTTCGTGATTTTGTGACAAAAGATAACTATATTTCATTTCTTGCTCGTGAAGTGAATAGTACTGGCAAATTACAACCAGAGTTTTTGGCCGTATGGAATTGGTCAAATATTTTTATCAATACTTTAAAAGGTGGCGAAACTGTTATTTTGGATGGTGCACCACGTAAAGCTTTTGAGGTCGAGATGTTGCACAGTGCTATTTCATTTATGGGATATGAAAAACCAAATGTTATTTATGTAGATGTATCCGAAAGTTGGGCAAAAGAAAGATTGTCAGGTCGCGGTCGCGATGATGATAAAAATGTAGAAGAAGTGAATAATCGTATGAGTTGGTTTGAAACAGATGTACTTCCAGCACTTGATTTATACATTCACGACCCACGTTATAACTTTCTTCACATAAATGGTGAACAAACTATTGAAGAAGTACAAAAAGAAATTATTTCAAAATTAAATGCGTCAGGAAATTAAATTAAAAACCGGAAAAGATTTGGAAAATTTGCGTGAATCTTGTAAAAGATTGGCGATTATTATTGATGATTTAAAAAAAATAATAAAACCCGGGATGACGACCAAAGAAATTGACGTTTTTGTTTATAAAAAGACGCTAGAGGGCGGGGACAAGCCATCTTTTTTGAATTATCAACCATTTGGTGCAGATTATCCATACCCTGGGAGTATTTGCGTTTCGGTGAATGAAGAAGTCGTACACGGCATACCAAGCAATAAAAGAGTTTTGAAAGAAGGAGATATTGTCGGACTTGATGGCGGGCTTGTGCATAATGGAATGTATTCCGATATGGCAGTTACAGTTCCTGTTGGTGAAATAGATGACGAGAGCAAGAAGTTATTAGAAGTTACCAAGCAGGCGCTTTATTCTGGGATAAAGGCTTGTCGTGCTGGCAATTATGTTAACGATATATCAAAAGCCATAGAAAAATCTGTCCCCAAAAAATATGGGGTGGTAAAAATTCTTTGTGGACACGGAGTAGGTTTCGAAGCACACGAAGAACCGAATGTCCCAAACTTTGACGACGGGGTACGCGGACCAAAACTTGTCCCGGGTATGGTGCTTGCCCTTGAAC
>JAHFMZ010000024.1 GCA_023267555.1 bacterium | reverse complement strand
TTACACGAGCGCAGTAGGATCTGAACCGTTAATTGGAAATAATCCAGTCGGGCAAGGGGCAGGAGCTCTCATAATGAATAGATTAGGTCTACAAGGACTTATTATGAGTGCCACGTCTGTAGAAAGTAAAAATGGAAACTTTTTAGGTCAAATTAACAGTGTCCCAGGAGCTTTAATGGCTGTAGCCTTTGTATTATATGCCGCATATATTTTCTTTATGGCGACAGCCATCATAGCAGTGCGTACTGCGGTCCTTGTATTTTTAATTATTGCTTCTCCTATTTTATTTGTCGATAGTGTTATTCCAAAATTAGGAGATGAAGCAGCCAAACTGCGGAAAATATATTTTGAACAATTAGTAGTCGCTCCAGTATTTATGATAATGCTAGCACTTACACTTAAATTTCTAGAAGTATTTCAAAAAGGTCCAATGAGCACTGTTAACATACAATCAGGTTCATTAGTTTCAGGTAATAGTTCCAGTGTTGTAACTTTTTTCAATATTTTAATGATGCTCATAATGCTTCATATAATGTTGAAAGTAACAAAGAGTGTGAGCGGAAGTGTCGGACAAGCTGCAACAAATTTTATGGGAAAAGCTGGAGGCTTTGGACTTGGAGTTGCAACAGGAGGTGCGGGATTGCTTGCCCGAAATACTCTAGGTAGTGCGGCAGCTAGTCTTCGTGACAGTAAGTGGGTAACAAATAACCAAGATAGTTTCCTTGGGCGTCGTGCTTATAATATGACAAATTCACTTGCAAATAGTACCTATGACGCTCGCAACACAGATTTGATTGGTGGGAGAATGGCAAAAGCTGGAATGGGAATGGGGGCAGGAGCAAAACTTGGATATGAAAAAGAACGAGAAGCAAGAGACAAAGATATAGCGGAACGTTATAGTCGTACCGGAACATTTAGAAAAAATGTATTCAATAAAGATGGAACGATAGCAAATAAAAAGGGTGACATAGATACTTCTAACACAGCAGCTAAAGAAAGATTTTACAATAAATCGGGTGGGGTTATTCTCGGTAGAGATGATCTTAGAGCTAAATTAGATCTCTCAAGAAAATCAATACGAAGTGACGCTGTTTCTGAATATAGTAAATTAGAAGACAATGAAAAACGAGAATTTTTTGAAAAGCAAGATGAAGAAACAAAACAAAAATTACTAGCCTACGATGCAAAATTAGCAAAAGGGGATAATAAAGAATTTAACAAAGACCAAGAAAGAAAAGAAACTCTAGAAGTTAACAAAAGTATGGCTGAATCGCAAAAAGATTTGGCTAATGCTATGCGCGGAGAAAAAGAAGAGAAAAAAACGGAACCTTTACCAGTTGGATATGAAGCAACACCAAGTGGCATTCTTATACCAACTCAAAAATCTTCAGCATTACCCAAAGAAAATGAAGCCTTTGATATAAACACTCATTCCTTCGCTGATCGTGTAGCAGGTAAAACTTCTTCTGATAAAAAAGCTGAAATTGACTTGAGTAAAGTAAAATTAAAATTGTAATATGAATCCATCATATATAGCTAAAAATCAAGAAGAATTATTCGACAACGCACCCGCGGATATTCAAAAGCTCATAACGGAAGGCGAGGTAAACAAAACAACAGCAATACTTGGAAAAGTATACAAACTTCCTATCAGTTCTTATGTTGCTCTTTCAAATATCATTTCCTTTATTTTAATCGGAGCAATAGAACCCAAAGATGTGGTCACAGCTTTGCAAGATATTTTAAAATTATCTCAAGATGATGCTTACAAGCTCGCAGAAGATTTGGAAAAATCTATATTTGAAAAAGCTCGTATTAGTGTTATGGGTAGGCACGAAGAAAATATGGTTACTTTAACTTTTGCAGCTACGAATTCACAAGATGAATTACGCAAAGAAATTCTTGATACAACAAAACGTGAATCAGGTATTGTAAAAAATCAAGCGACTCCAAATATCATTCCAACTCCTGAAAAAGAACCAACTATCATAACTCCGGGATCACGATCACAATTGCTTGAACAATTACAACTATTAGACTCTATACCAAATGACGAAGAAATTGGAACGAGATTGGAACATATTAAAGAACAATTAGCTGCACTCAATACCGAAGAAAGTCCCGAACTTGAGAATCGTGTAGCTCTTCAAGAATTTATGTTCGGAGAAAAAGGGGCGACACAGGTAGAGGCAGCAGAAAAATCTGCGACATATAGTAAGGCTCCTGTTAAATATAACGTTGACCCATACAGGGAAACAGTAGGGGAATAAAATAATAGAATGTAGAGGGTAGAAAGCAGAGAGAAGAGAACACGGGTGGAGCCTACGGCGCCACCCGTGTATATTGTTAGTAATCTCTACTTTCTTATACCTACTTTCTGCTATACTGAGCTCATAATGCAATTTCGCGTACCACAATTTATTGATATGGAGGACAAAATTGTAGGACCTCTTACCTTAAAGCAATTTGGGTATATTTTAGGCGCTGGGGGATTTTCATTTCTAATTTGGACATTTATACCAATAAAAATAATAGCCATCATTCTAATAATAGCTATATCATCACTATTTTTGGCTTTGGCTTTCGTCAAAATTAATAATAGGCCATTTGCGGATATGTTAGAAAGCGCCTTTGCTTATTATACAGGTAGTCGTGTATATACTTGGAAACAACCAGCCGAAGAAATCGCGCAAGATAATCCTATAAATAAAATAGTTGTGGATACAACCAAAGAAGTGGCAGTCTCCAAAGCCAATAGAGACAGACTTCACGAATTATCTTACGGTCTTGATGTGCTTGACACTAACCCTAGAAAAGAAAAAGAGGAAGAATAACATTTTACTCTCTGTATTATAGTATTAATGCTGTATACTTATTACATATGGTAGCTAGTACTGCGACACAACAATTTGTTCCAATTGATCGCATCCGAGATGGTATTGCGACGCTTAAAAATGGAGAACTCCGCTCTGTTATAATCACAAACTCGCTTAATCTTTCTCTAAAAAGCGAAGAAGATCAACAAGCTATTTTGTTACAATTCCAAAACATTCTCAATTCACTTGATTTCCCAATTCAAATATTCGTGCAATCTCGCAGATTAAATATCAAACCATATCTTGAGCTTTTACAAGCTCGTAGTACTGAAATAAGAGAGGACCTTCTCAAAATTCAGATCCACGAATACATAGGATTCATCAATAAATTTGCTGAGGAAACCAATATTATGACCAAGCATTTCTTTATTGTTATTCCATACCTTCCAACAAGTGTCGGCACAGGGACCACTTCGGGAACTTTGGCTTCTTTCGGTTTAGGTAAAGCCACGACCGAAGAAAATAATATTTCTTTTGATGCTGCTCGAATACAACTTGAACAACGTGTCTCAACGGTTTTACAAGGACTTTCCCGTTTTGGAATACGTGGACAAAAATTAAACACTGAGGAGATGGTAGAATTATTCTATAAACTATTTAATCCTGGTGAACAAGACAGAGCAGCCCCTAAAGTAATACAAGAATA
>JAHFMZ010000002.1:12303-62252 GCA_023267555.1 bacterium | reverse complement strand
ATGTTTCTTGAGTGCGAGGATCAGTGATTATATTTTTGGTTTCATTTAATTTTACGATTTGTTCTGCAAATGATGTGGCAGGAACTTGGCCGATTTCGACGAATACCGCAGAAGTAGGAAGTGTTGTTTCTTTTCCAGAAGTATCGATGTAAGTAATCGATTCTACAAATTTATTTCCTTGTATAGATTTTGGTGTGACGCCGATGATAAGTTTGAAATGTTCTTTTTGTTTTAATTTTTCAATCGTTATTACATCAGCTTTTGGTTCGCTTCTTGATAAAAGTGTAACTGATTTACAATAGGCGAGTAATTGAGCGGCGGACTCAAAGCCAGCGTTTCCTCCACCAATTACAACGACATCCATTCCAGAAAAAAGAGGCCCATCACAAGATGCACAATAGGTGATACCTTTGTTTTCAAATTCTTTTGCACCAGTTATGTCTAATTTACGACGAGATGAGCCAGTAGCAATCAGTATTGTTTTCCCACTATAAGTTTCTCCATTTTCAAGTGTTACAATAAAATTTCCTAGAGAGCCTGAGATATTCGTTATATTTTTTCCTTCAGAAACAGTCAATATATCACCTTTATATTCTGTAATATGAGCTTTGAGAGATTCAGCGAGTTTTGCACCAGTTATATGTGGCGTACCTATCCAATTTTGTATATCGTCAGAGACGATAGATTGGCCACCCCAATCTTTTACCACTAGAAGTGTTTTCAATTGTTTACGGGCAGAATAAACTGCTCCAGCGCATCCTGCGGGACCCCCACCGATGATAATAAGATCGTAAGTGTCATTCATAATTTGGTCAGTATATCACGGGCGGGTTTTTAAGAAGGAAAAAGTAAAATAATAAAACCGCTCACATATGAGCGGTTTTATTTTTTAAAACTAAGAAAATTATTTTAGATGCGAGGCAGAATTTTGCTTAGATTACATCAGATACTAGGAGTCTAGAGTTTTTTGGAGAAAGATGTACAGCTAGTACATCGACCGACAAAAAACTCGTAACGACAACGTAGATGATGTGATATAAGCTAAATTACTTTTTTCGGCGCAAAAATGGAGGCAAAGCTTCCCATTCATCATCCTCTTCATCATCATCAAATTTAAAAATTGTTTTCTTATCAGTAGTTTTTGATTTCTTTGTATCTTCTTCTTTTTTATCTGTACCCATTTCATTATCAATACGATTATCTTGTCGGCGATCTCCTTCCTTTACTGCCTCTGCCACAGTTTCTGCTTTTGGAAGACGAGGTTCTGGAATTACTTCGGTATCACGTTTTAGTTCTGATGCTGACGCTTGAGATGTGTGAGTACGTGATGAAAATCCGCTTGGAAAGCCAGTAGCAATCACAGTCACTTTTACTTCATCTTTTTTAAGTGTACTGTCTTGAGCTATACCAAAAATAATCTTTGCATCTTTATCAACAGATTCGGTAATAATTTTCGCAGCTTCTTGCACTTCAAGCATCCCTAGATCATCTGCTCCATAAATTGCAAACAAAACTCCTTTGGCTCCGTGTATAGACACATCGAGCAAAGGGGAGTTGACTGCCGCACTCGCAGCTTCACGTGCGCGATTTTCACCCATACCACGACCGACTCCCATAAGTGCTGTTCCTGAATCCTTCAATATTCTTTTTATGTCAGCAAAGTCGAGGTTGATTGTTCCAGCTGTACGGATAATATCTGCAATACCTTCAACAGCTGATTTGAGCACCTCATCACACATTTCAAAAGCTTGTTTTACAGATGTATTTTTATCAATAACTGACAATAGTCGGTCGTTTGGAATGACAATCAAGGCATCAACTTCTTTTTCAAGTTCTTCAAGACCTCGTTCTGCTAATTTCATACGTGAAGCACCCTCAAAGAAGAAAGGTTTTGTCACAACAGCGACTGTTAGTATGCCTTCGTTTTTTGTAATTTGTGCGACAACAGGAGCAGCTCCAGTGCCGGTACCGCCTCCCATTCCGCAAGCGATAAAGACCATATCACCACCTTTGACAACATCCTGAACTTCTTCGCGAGTTTCTTCGGCACTACGTTTTCCAACTTCTGGATCCATACCTGCACCCAAACCTTTGGTAAGATTTTTACCAATGTGAATTTTCTTTTCAGCTAATGAATGATGAAGATCTTGTGTATCTGTATTCATCGCAATAAATTCAACTCCTTGTAATTTGGAGTTAATCATATGATTTAGAGCGCCTTTCCCAGAGCCTCCAATACCTATGACTTTTATACGAGCGAAGCTTTCAATTTCTGGATTTACTTTTGCCATATTGTGATTATTAATTGGTCTTTATTTGTATAATTTCTATACAGTAACTATACCAACTTGGCAGGTATTTTGCAAAGAGAGTTTTTTTGCACTATTTTCCCAAAAAAAGCTTATGTATTAAGGTAAAAACTGTAAAACAAGTTTCTTGACACGTGTAGTAAATGATGTCCAAAGTTCCTTTATTACGTCATTTTCGTTGTCGTGTGGGGCGAGAAAAGTCAGACCATAAACTCTAGCCCAGCTACTGTCTCTTAAAATGTCATTTGTAATTCTTATAAGTTCATTGGTTGTGATCTTAACTGGGAGTT
This sequence comes from bacterium, assembly GCA_023267555.1. Classification (GTDB taxonomy): domain Bacteria; phylum Patescibacteriota; class Minisyncoccia; order Phycocordibacterales; family UBA5272; genus UBA11704. The sequence goes on along the minus strand of JAHFMZ010000002.1, from coordinate 59,653 downwards.
TTAGTTCATTACGAAATACAAATTCAAGTTGTGGAACCAAAGAAGATGAACCACAAACTACTACACCAGCAGGAAGAAGTTCTTGACGACCGATACGAGATAATTCTTTATTAATTTTCACGCAAAGGTCTTCTAAACGAGCTTCTATTATTTCTTCGACACGACGTTTTGAATATGATTGTTGTGAACGACCACATTTTATTTCTTCTGCTTCTTCTAATGTAATTTTTAATCCGAGAGCTATGTCTTTTGTGATGTCTTCACCTCCGACTGGAATAGTCGAAACAAGAAGAGGGATATTGTTTTCGTAAACAAGAATGGAAGTGACCCCAGCACCAATATTTATTAAAGCTACACCCGCAATTTTTTGTTTTTTGGTTAATAATGGAATACTTTCGGCGACTGGCCCAGCGACGATGTCCGTAACTCTGATTTCTGCCTTTTCAAGAACTTTTTTCAAAACATTCATACATTGAAGTGGGTAAGTTACAAAAAGTGTTTTGACTTCAAGTTTGTTGCCACGTACACCGATGATATTGCCTTGTACATCGTTTCCATCTATTTTATATTTCATTGGTATCGCGTGTACGACAGACTTGTTTCGTATGTCTGGAACTCCACGATTGCCGTCTTTAATTGCATTATCAATATCCAAATCTGTGACTTGGGCATCTCCACGAGACACTTGGGCGTATCCATTTGCGTGATGAGATGACAAACCAACAGCACCAATTGCTACAAGAGTGTGTAAAGTGTCGTGGCCGGACTCTTCTTCTAAAGTAATGAGAGCCTCGGTAATTAATCGAGCGGCTTCATCATTGTCGGTTATATTCCCACGATTGACGACATCAATTTGTTTTTTATATTTAGCTATGACGATTGGGAACCTAGCTCCTTCTTTTTGTATACAACCCAAAGCACGCAAGCTTCCGCTTCCGATATCAATCCCCACAATCATATCTCTTGTATTACGTGCCACGAAAAGTTTTTTTAAATTATTATATATTTGGTGAATTTCTTTGTTGTTATCGTGCACTCGCACATCACCGTACTATTTGTACGTTTCTCTACTCGCACACTCGACGCCTCGAACTTCACTCAAATCTATAAAATTTTTTTAAATGTAAATCCTCTAACTTCTCCATTGTACTACTATGGTCGTGTCCTTTCAAATGAAGAGCTCCGTGAATAACAAGAAGATGAAGAAATTTTTGATAAGACATATCAAAATTTTTCGCATCATATCTTGCTGTGCCTAATGATATGTAAATTTCACCTTCATTTTTTTCAAGTGGGAAAGAAAGAATGTTGGTTGGATAATTTTTATTGCGATATTTTTTATTTCTTTCGCGTGATTCTTCTTTGGTACAAAAAATAATTGAAAGATTGTAATTTTTCCCCAAAATCTTTTCTTTAATAGGCAAAAATGGCACGACAGGTATCGGGCCATTTTTTCTTACAATAGTGAGATTGTGTAACTCACGAAATGCCATATTTATCTTCGGCCTTTCTTACGTTCGATAACCTTGCCCATCTTCTTTGCAAGTTCGTATTTTGCTAAATTTCCTAGTTTCTTTAGCTTGGCGCGCTTTGTTTTAAGTGAAGACAATGGGCGGTCACTATAACGAATGCTGCGGACACGAGGTAAAATACCTGACTCTTGGACGCGTTTCTGAAAACGACGAACAAAAGATATAGTATTCTCGTTCGGATTCTTTTTTACTTCTACGTTTACGTTTGACATATGTGGGGATAATTCTAACACAAATAATAAAAAAAACAAAGGGCTATGCAGCCCTTTGCGTCTCTTCTATTTCTCTCACAGCTTTTAGTCTTACAGCAAGCCTACGTTCACAATTCCAACGTCCTGTTTTGTTTGCTCTCAGTAAATGTTGCATTACAGCATTGGAATATTCTAGATTATTTAAGATAACCTTTCTTTTTGTATGTAGGTCTTTTCGTTTTACTGTAAATATTGGTGTAGATTTTAAGCGGGGGCCAAGAGACCAACTCAAATCAAATGTGTGACGTGAATATTGGCAGTCGACAAAAGTTAATTCTTTCTCTGTGACAAGAAGTAATCTTCCCACCAGAATATATGATGTCGACACGTCTCTAGATTCTAGTCCGTATCTTTGGCTGTGGCCGACAAATCCAGCTCCAATAGTGGAAAAACGAATGACACACAGCTTCCCAATATGTCTTTCCGAAAGAGCAGAAGGTTTTATCTTCACGGGGCTTTCCTTTCAGTTCAACGTTAAGGTTCTAGCACATACTACTCTTTAGATTTGTAAATGTAAAATTAAATAAGCGCGACCTACGGTCGCGCTTATTTAATTACTTCAAATGTTTTATATAATCCGACAAGGCATCAATTTTCACAGTATCTTGGGAACGGGTTTCCATATTACGAACAATCACTGTGTTATCTATGGCTTCCTTTTGTCCGAAAATTACACAGAATGGGATTTTCATTTTCTCCGCCATTGAAAGTTGAAGACCAAGAGAATCTTTTGACAATGATTGATGTACAGGAATTTTTGCTTTACGAAGCACTTCTATGACACATAAACTTTTTAGTTTAGCTTCGAATCCAAGTTGAATGAAATATACTTTTGGTGCTTTCATTATTCTTGGTGCAATACTTTTACATTCTGGGAACATCATTATTCTTTCCATACTGAGTCCTGATCCGACAGCAGGTACATCTTTTTTGCTACCCATCATTTTTGCGAGATTGTCATAGCGACCTCCTCCGGTAATTGTGATTTCTTTTTCTTTTCCATCTTCACCAACGTCTGTTTTGATTACTTCAAATACTGTGCGTGTGTAATAACTCTGTCCACGAACAAGAGAATTATTAACGCGATAAGGTATTCCCATCTCTTCCAGATATTGAAGTACTTCGGTAAAGTGATGACGAGCATCATTCGATAAGAAAGAAAGCGATGAAGGAGCATTTTCTTTGAGTGGCTGGCATTGTGGTTGTTTGCAATCCAAAAGGCGAAGTGGATTATTTTTTATACGTTCGTGACAGTCTTTGCAAAGTGTTTCTAAGTGTTTTTTATAATAATTAGTTAATTCTTTAACAAAAGCCGGGCGAGTTTCTTTATCTCCCATTGAATTAATATCAATAATCAAATCTTTAAAACCATATTCTTCAAGAATAGTCATTAATGTTCTGATGATGAGAGCGTCAGCGATAGATTTGCTTGTACCCAAAATTTCAAGATTAAATTGTCTGAATTGTCGCCAACGACCACGTTGAGGTTTGTCGTGTCTGAATGTTTGACCATAAGAATACAACATCACTGGTTGAGGAAGTGTTTGCATTCCGTGTTCCAAATATGCACGCATCACTCCAGCTGTATATTCTGGACGCATCGCGAGTTTGTCGCCACCTTTTGTGCGTAATGTATACATTTCTTTATCTATAATGTCTGTTCCTTCACCAATAGCCGAGACGAAAACTTCCTCGTGTTCCAAGATTGGTGTTTCTATTGGTTTGAATCCATAATACATAGCGACTTCTTGTGCTTTTTCAAATAGGCCTTGATGTGCATAATATGTTTCATCAATTAAATCATCCATTCCTTTGAGTGACATCAGGACTTCTTTCTTTTCTATTTCTTTTTTTGTTTCATCGTTCATAAATTTCGGTTATTTGAGATTATTTATCATATTTATACTGGCCTGGTTCGTATGATAATTTTGATAGTGGGAATATTCGGAATAAAACTTGCCCCCTAATGTTTGCACTATCTAATGGTCCCCAATCACGACTATCATAGCTTTGTGTGCGATTGTCTCCCATCATAAAATAATGGTGATCATCCAATGTGACATCGGCATTTTTTTGTATGTCTTTGTATGCCACAAATGATTCTTCAACAGTAAAACCATTTGGATAATCTTTGTTGTATATTATTGTTACACCATTTCTCACTACAATGTGTTCACCCGGAAGTCCGATAACTCTTTTGATTAAATATTTTCCGTTATAAGGATTTGTTTCTCCTTCGTATAATTTGAATATCATAACGTCACCACGATGAGGTTTGCCGATTAAATATGAAAATTTGTCTACTAAAAGAAACTCTTGATTGTGATAAGTTGGAAGCATTGATCCACCGTCTACAATGAACGGCTGTATAAGAAAGCCTTGTATTAGTTTCACTAAAATAATTATTCCAATAATCCAAGTTAAAAGTGAGGTCGGTGACTCATCTCTTTCAAGTAATCTTATTTTTACCAAAGCATTACGCCAAGATGGGGACATCGTTGCGATAAAAAGGGCAGCTATCAAGAGCACTAGTGTTCCAAAGATAAATACCGAGACAGGATTTTGTGACATATCACTAAGTGACGAGGCAAAAGAAGTGTATACAGAAGATAACATTATTTTTAGTATATAGTTTCATTTGTTGTCGTGCAACAAAAGATTTTTTAATTATTTTTTACTTATTGCTGTTTGCTTTATGGATGATACACTCATACTAATATGATTTATACTCTTGTACCACTTGGTAATCCTGGTGAGAAATATTCTCGTACTCGTCACAATGTGGCGCGTATTGTTATTGATATGATTTCGGACGATATAAAATTGCTTTCTGGTTGCGAAATTTTTGTTCCAGAAACTTATATGAATGAAAGTGGAAAAGCGGTGAGTGATTATATGCGTTATCACGAAGGACGTGAACTTGTGGTTATACACGATGATAAAGATTTACCAAGTAGAACTTTTAGAATTTCTTTTGATAGAGGCAGCGCTGGACATAATGGAGTGGAAAGTATTATTGCATCGCTTGGGGCGAAAGATTTTATTCGTATTCGTATCGGTATTGCACCAAAAGATGAAGTGGGTAATGTTACACCTCCAGCAGGAGAGGCCATACAAGATTATGTGATGGGGAAAATTCGTGAAGATGAAGAAGAAGATTTACGAGCCATCTCGGCAAATGTTCTCGGGGCGATTAAAGTGATTACAGAAGACGGATATCAGAAGGCGATGGATAAATATAATGGAAAATGAATGAATACTCTCCACTAGCGCAAGATAAGGACGATGAATTAATGCGTTTGCTTTCTCAACTTCCAAAAGAGTTACAAGAAAGATGGGAAAAGAAAACAGAAGGCATCGATATTGATGATGCTATTTTATTAATAAGAAGAGTTTTGAGTGACAGAGCTATTGCTAAAGAAACTATATTTACCGAACTTAATAAAATAGAAGATTTAAAACTTAAAGAAGAAGTGAGATTGGCATTAAAAACAATAGAAGGGTCTTTTGGTAATCCCAGTCTTTTTGTTGGTAATGGATCAGTTGCAGAAGTGTATCAGCTTCCAGAAGCTCCTCACGTTTGTGTAAAATATCTTGTGAATCCTTCTATGGCTAAAGAGCACGGGAATAATTTTAGAGAAGAAGCCCAGTATTTAAATGATATGCAGGGTTATGTTGTTGATGGTATACGAGTTCCTAATTTACTTTTTTATCATACATCGGATTTCGGCACTTGTTTTGGTATGGAAAAAATAGATGGAAAATCTATTAATCTTATTACTGAGAAACCAGAATCAATAGATTATTTGGATGTTATAAGGAAACAAGATATGAAAGATGTTCTTTCTAGAATCAGGAATTTTATTTTGCAGATGCATAAAGAAAAGAAATTGGTTCATCGTGATCTAACGGCGAGAAATATTATGGTGGATAGAGATGGTAATTGGTATGTCATTGATTTTGGAAGAGCAAAACGTATTGAGATAGGAGATAGTTCTACAGATTTATCAGAAAATTCTGACGTGCCTACAGCGGAAGGCGCAATTAGAGCATTGTTTGCTAAAATAGCTTGACATATATTGATAAATATTATATAATTAAGTTTGATTCAACTTTGAAAGCAATATTATGGAAATCGCACAATACTTGATAAATGCAGCTGAAAAGCTCCTTAAATACGAAGGGGATGAGTCGCTTCCGCAAGAATTGTCCGGTACTGAATTTTTTCTCGCGAAAGCAGATGATGATTCGATAATGGCTTTCGGTGTAATTAAGTGGAAAGAAGTTGAATATAAAATAGGTACAAAGAAATAAACCCTCTGCGCAAATTGCGTGGAGGGTGTTTTGTTTTAATATTAAAAATAAATAGCGCAACCCGAAGGGTTGCGCTATTTATTTTTTAAATTGTTTTATTTCTTTACTTCTCCGTATGCAAGAGTCATTCTTTCTTCATTTGCATCAAAGAGAGTGATAGTAAACTTGTAACTCTTTCCGAGTGAGAGAGCTTCGCGAAGCTTTGTTTCATCTCCAAAATCAGAAACGTGTACAAGTCCAGCTACACCTTCTTCAATAGATACAAGTGCGCCGTGTTTGTTGAATTTGATAACAACACCATTTATTTCATCACCCTTTTTATATTTCTTAGCTGCTTCTTTCCAAGGATTTTCTTTGAGAGCTTTGAGTGATAGTGAAATCTTGCCATCTTTTACTTCAATAATTTTGGCACGAACTTTTTCTCCGACACGAGCGTGAGAACGAGTGTCTTCGATGAGACCCCAAGCGATTTCACTCTTGTGCACGAGTCCTTCGACACCGTCTTCCAATTTGATGAAGATACCGAAATCAACTACACCGGTGACTGTTCCTTCGACTTCCTCACCAATAATGTAATTACCCATAGCGACCTCCTTTGTTTCTTTTGTGCCACCATCTTTTTCAGAGAAAATAAGTTTTCCTTCTTTTGGAATAGCACTAATGATACTTACTGGAATACGCTTGCCGATAAGTTTCTTAAGTTCACGAAGTATTTTATCTTTATCACCATCTTCAATACGAGGATAGTTTTCTTCTTTCAATTGTGAAGCAGGGAGGAAACCAGCCATACCTTGCCATTCGATAATAAGACCACCTTTGTTGGCGTCTTTTACGATGAGATCCATAACACGCTTTTCTTTAATAGCTTGTTCTGCATCATTCCACATAAGAGCTTGTCGGGCTTCCTTGAGAGAAAGTTCGACATAGCCATCAGCATTTTCGCGAAGAACAATCTTGGCAGAAATAGCATCACCAATATTGATACGCTTGATAACATCACGAGCATTCATAAACTCGATACCAAAAATGATACCAGTTCCTGATGCCCCGAGGTCGACATAAAGCGCTGCCTTTTCAATAGCAACGACGACACCTTCTACGATGTCTTCTTCTTTAAATAGCACAGCACCTTCTGCAAACGGTGCGATAACTTGTTCTGTTGTTGTCATAAAAAAATAAATTCCCACACGAAGTGGGATATTCCACGTCGGTTTGGTGGTCCGTCTATTGATGTCTTCACATAGTCGGGGATTACGCCAAATCGTTTTCTATTAAATAGAATAGATTTAATACTACAATAATTATAAAGAAGAAGCAAGAAATAAAAAAACCACCAGCGACTCGCGTCGTTAGGTGGTTTTGATTTCGGCCGTTGTCTTGTTAGGCTGTTATTTCGATAATAGGCCGCTGTTGCCGATGATTCTTGTAGTGGTCGTTGCGTCCGCGCTTATACGAAGTGCGCAATTCGTCTTCTTTTCCGTTGTGCGGACCGAAGTGCATTTTCTTGCAGGAGCATTGCCTGCCGATGCAGACTTGGTCTGGCTTGCTGTGAGCTTTGGACTTCTTCACAGGCTTTTTACCACCGGACGACAGAAAGTCGTAGAATGGGACTTCTTCTGCCAGAGTGCAAAAACGACCACTCTCTTCTCGTTGTATTATATAACGAATTATTTTCGGCATCGCAAACCCCCTTTAGTCAACGTTGAAAGGAACTACAAAGTCTTATACTTTATTATACACGAAATATAGATTTTGTCAAGTTATTTTTTTGTTTTTATTAAAATATGGTAGAATCACGGGATGATTATTACTAATTTCGGAAGGCAACATTTTAAATTGCAAGTGGGAGATTTGACTTTTGCTATCAATCCAGTTTCAAAGGATGGGAAAGGGAAGGTTGTTAAATATGGCGCTGATGTTTGTTTGATTACAACAAATCATCCAGATTATAACGGTGTGGATCAAGTAACTCACGGAGATAAAGTTCCTTTTGTGATTAAAGGTGCTGGTGAATATGAAGTGGCGGGTATTTTTATTAAAGGTTTTAATACAGAGGTGGAATTGATGGATGGAAAGAGTAAAAAGAAATATCAAAACACAACTTATTGTTTTACTTTTGATGGAATAAAAATTACTTTTTTGGGAGCGCTTCATCAAAAATTAGAACCACAACATAAAGAAATTATTGACGAGACAGATATTTTATTTGTTCCAGTTGGTGGGGATGATACAACTCTTAATCCATACGATGCAGAAAAGGTAACTGTTTCTCTTGAGCCACATATTGTTGTTCCAATGGATTATGACGAAAGAACTTTGCCAATATTTTTGAAAGAAGCTGGTGCCGAAAAAGTTGAACCAGTGGAAAAACTTACGATTAAGAAAAAAGATCTAGATGCGAAGTTAGGCGAAGTCGTCTTGTTTGTAGAGCTCTAAACTCCTAGCTCTTAACTATTAGTTGTCTAAGGTATACTAGGTTTATGAGAACTCTGAAAGGATACATTCGTTATATGCGTAAACAGCCGAAACATATGCAACATATGCACGCTATTGTTTTTGCAGGATCTATTACTGCGCTTATTGCTGTAATTATTTTGTATACCGATTATGGATTTTGGCACGAAAAATATCAAAGATCAGATGATTTAGTGATTTCGGAAACAGTTACTAATCCTAAAGTTGAGTCGGAGTCGCTCGGTGAAATGTTATCGCGTTTTTGGGATGAAGCCCACACACAATTTGGAAGTATTGGCACTAAAGGATCTTCTCTTTTGGAAGGAAAAGAGACATACACAAGATAGTTTTACTTTAACTTAAAACCTAGCATTTTAGGTCTATTTATGATATAATCAAAGGATAATCAATCGCTAATTTTATGGCAAAAAAGACAATTTCTACCGAAGAACCGAATGAACCAAAAGCTCCACATATAAATCTCCGTCCAGTAAATATCGCAGAGGAAATGCGTACGGCATATCTCGATTATGCGATGAGCGTTATCACTTCTCGTGCTTTGCCTGACGCTCGTGATGGCTTGAAACCAGTACATCGTCGTATTTTATTTGCGATGAATAATATGGGGCTCACACCAGGGGCAAAGTTTCGCAAGTCTGCAACAATTGTTGGAGAAGTACTCGGTAATTATCACCCACACGGAGATGCTTCGGTTTATGATGCGATGGTAAAATCTGCACAAGATTTTTCTTATCGTTATCCACTTGTGATGGGACAAGGTAACTTTGGTTCTATTGATGGTGATGGCGCAGCGGCGTATCGTTATACCGAAGCCAAGATGTCCAAAGTATCGATGGAGATGATGCGTGACATTGAAAAAGAAACAGTATTAATGGTGCCAAATTATGATGGTAGTAAAAAAGAACCACACGTACTTCCAACAGCTGTGCCGAATCTTCTTTTGAATGGCACACTCGGCATCGCTGTGGGTATGGCGACAAATATTCCACCACACAATTTGACCGAAGTGATTGATGCGACGACACATTTGATTGATAATCCTCAAGCCACCACTGAAGATTTGTGTGAATACGTGAAAGGTCCAGATTTTCCACTTGGTGGAATTGCTTTTGGTCAATCCGATATTCGTGCTGCGTATGCAACAGGACGCGGTGGTGTGGTGGTGCGTGGTGAAGCAGAAATTTTTGAAACAAAAAACGGAATGTTTCAAATTATTATCACTTCTATTCCGTTTCGTGTTTTAAAAAGTAATTTAATAGAAAATATTGCAGATTTGGTGCGTGAGAAAAAAGTTGAAGGTATTAAAGGTCTTCGTGATGAATCTACCAAAGACATTCGTGTGGTGATAGATTTGAAATCCGGCACACAACCCCAAAAAGTCCTCAACTATTTATACAAACATACAGAACTTGAAAGTACTTTCCATTACAACGTGGTGGCTCTTGTTGATGGTGTGCCTCAAACTCTTGCACTCAAAAGTGCACTTGAATCATTTATTGGACATCGCAAAGAAGTTGTTCGTCTTCGCACCGAATTTGATTTGAAACGTGCTCTTGAGAAAGAACATATTTTGCTTGGTTTGAAAAAAGCATTGGATCACATTGATGAAATCATCAAGACAATTAAGAAATCAAAAGATACGCCGGATGCGCACGCGCAATTGGTGAAGCAATTTAAGTTTTCAGATATACAAGCAACAGCAATTCTTGAAATGAAATTGCAAAGATTGGCTGGACTTGAAAGAAAGAAAATTGAAGATGATTTGAAGGCTGTACAAATCTTGATTGAAGAATTAAAAAGTATTCTCGCGTCGGTAAAGAAAATGATGAGTATCATTAAAGACGAGCTTGCCGAGATTAAAGAAAAGTATGGTGATGAACGTCGTACAAAAATAGTAAAGCATCGCGCGAAAGAATTTAATCCTGAAGATTTGATTGCAGATCGTGAAGAAGTACTTGTTTATACTTCGGGCGGATATGTGAAGCGTACTGATCCAGATGAATTCCGTACACAGAAACGTGGTGGTGTGGGTGTGGTGGATATGAATACCAAAGAAGAAGATTTTGTGATTATGTCACTCACCACTTCGACACACAACGATATGCTTTTCTTTACTGATAAAGGCAAGGCTTATCAAATTAAGATGTATGATTTGCCAGAAGGCAAACGTGCGACACGTGGCAAGAGTATTATGAACTTCTTGCAACTTTCTGATGGCGAAAAAGTGACAAGTATTTTGCCGATGCCAAAGGGAATGTCCGCCAGAGGCGGATCCGCCTCTGGCGGAAAGTTAGAGGGTATTTCATTGATGATGATTACGAAAAATGGAACAGTGAAGAAATCTTCAGCAGATAGTTTCAAAGATGTTCGTCGAAACGGATTGATTGCGATTCGTTTGGAAGATGGAGATGAATTACTCGCGACATTATTTGTTAAAGGAAAAGATAGCGTGATTTTGACTACACAACGTGGACAATCAATTCGTTTTGCTCACGATGATGTGCGCGAAATGGGACGCACCGCTGCGGGAGTGATTGGTATGAAGTTAGACAAGGGTGACGTGATTGTTGCTGGCGATGTTGTGCCAGAAGGAATTAAAGGCCAAGAGCTTTTGATTTTGACAGCTAATGGATATGGAAAGAAAACAAAACTTTCAGAATATAAAATACAAAAGCGTGGCGGAAGTGGCATTAAGACAGTGAAGGTGACTGAAAAAACCGGCAAGTTGATGATTGCGCGTGTGGTGACAAGTGAAATCGCAGAATTGCTCGCGGTGTCAAAGCAATCGCAGGTGATACGTACTGAGCTGACTTCGATTCCTACGTTGGGTCGCGATACACAAGGCGTCCGTGTTATGAAATTGCGTGAGGGTGATTCTGTGGCCAGTTTCAATTTACTCTAGTTTTATTTTAATGAAAGAAGACAACCCTTTCGAAACAAAAGAAATTGCAGAGCTATGGATAAAATGTGTTGAGGGAGAAAAAGGAATGATTAGAGATAATGAATCATATCCAAATCTCGCTAGTTGGTTTAACTCCACTCCTAAAGGTACCGTTTTAGATATTGGCTCTGGACAGGGTGTTTGTTGTTCAAAAATTGAAGGATATTCAAAATATATTGGTGTTGAACCGTCAACTTTTCTGACAGATAGAGCAAAAGAATTATATGCTTCATCAACACGAGAATTTTTAATGGGAGATGCATATAATTTGCCAGTTTTAAACAATAGCTGTGATAATGTGTTCTCGATTAATGTTTGGTTTCATTTGGAAGATTTAGATAAAGCAAGTAGAGAGTTATCTAGAGTATTAAAACAAGGAGGTAAGTTTTTCATTCATACTGCCGATAGTGATGTTCTAGACTTGTGGAAAAAGTTTTATATCAATCCGTCGATAGATGGGAAAAAGATTTTAGGTGAGGTTGAAGTTCCTATTAATAATATGTCGGTTAATACTTTTTATATGCATACTAATGACGAAGTGATAAAGTCGTTAGAAAAGTTTGGATTGGAAGTATCTAAAGTTTTTAAAATAGGCATGTTCCGAGAAGGGAGAACTCTTTTTGTTATTATTGAAGGTGAAAAGAAGTAATTTCTGTCCACTAGCAACTAAAACCTAAAACCTATAAACTATAAACTATGTTCCTAACTCCAGATCATCTTGTAAAAGAATTAAATTTAAAAGCGGGCGACCGCGTGGCGGATATTGGTTGTGGCACTGGTGCGTATACTGTCGCTCTTGCTCGTGAAGTGGGTGATTCGGGTCAAGTTTATGCTGTTGATGTGCATCGTGAAGTTTTGCATTCACTTGCTTCTTCACTTGAAAAACAAAGTTTACTTAACGTAGAAATAATTTGGGCAGATATTGAAAAGAGTATTCCTATAGATTCCTATAGCTTGGATGCGGTCGTTATTTCAAATGTTTTATTTCAATTAGAAAATATTGATGAGGCACTTTCTCATATTTCCAAAATCATTAAACCCGAAGGGCAGCTTCTCGTTGTTGATTGGAGTAATTCTCACGGAGGTGTTGGTCCAAAACCAAATGATGTCGTTAATGAATCTAAAGCGGAAGAGTTGGTCAAGAGGAATGGTTTTAGAATTTTAAAAAGACTTCCAGCAGGAGACTATCATTATGCATTTTTGGCGATCAGTTCGTAGTTTTTAATGATTTTATTGCTTTGTCCACTAGTAACTACTAACTAGTGACTATATACTATTATTATGTTGCGTAATATATTACTTGGCGCTGGTGCTTTTGCAGCGTTGTTTTCTATTCTTATTTTTTCGGGGAAACTTCCTATTGGAAGTAACAACACTGCGAATTCTCCTCAAGGTGAAGTAATTCTTTGGGGGACTCTTCCTGATGTTGATATGAATAAAATAGTGCAGGCTTTTAATCCTCAGGCCAAAACTTATCGCGTAACTTACAAACAAGTTCGTGAAGACGTGTTTGCAAAGACATTGGTAGAAGCTTTGGCAAGTGGAACAGGGCCAGATATGATTATGGCACCACAACAGATTATTTTGTCACAAGAAGCTAGACTTTATCCATTCCCGATAGCTTCACTTTCTGAAAAATCTTTCAAAGATGCATATGTTGATGGTGCTTCGTTATTCTCTACTCCTTTGGGTGCCATAGCGCTTCCTGTATCAATAGAACCTATGGTACTTTTTTATAATCGTACACTTTTTTCAAAACAAGGTATTGTTGGTCCTCCTACAACTTGGGATGATGTGATGAGTATTGTACCAAGACTTACTATTTTAAATACTAAAGGTCAATTTGTTGAATCGGGTATTGCTCTTGGTGCACCAAATACACCATATGCAAAAGACATTCTTATGGCTATTGTTTCTGAGCTCGGTCAAACTCCAGTTCTTAAACAATATAATCAAGATGGGTCATCAGCAATCGGTGTTTTGGCTAATATTTCTCCAACAAATACCAACGATGTTTTGCCGCTTTCTTCGGCGTTACGTTTTTTTACACAATTTGCAGATCCTACAAAGATAACTTATTCTTGGAATCAATTTTCTGGAAACGCTGACGATATATTTGTTGCAGAAAAACTTGCGATGTATATTGGATACTCTGGTGAATTAAATACACTTAAGGCACGTAATCCAAGAGGAGATTTTGAAATGACATATTTACCACAGGCCAAAGGATATAATACATTTTCAACGGGTGCGCGTATGTATGGAATTGCAACTTTAAAATCTTCCAAAAATCCTACAGCTGCATTAAATGTCGAAGCACAGTTTTCGGGGGCGGGAGTTTCTCCATCAATATCTGCGATTATCGGAGCTGTGCCTGCGCTCCGTACTTACAGCACAACTTCTGGATTAAATGATATTATTTCACGCAGTATGTTGGTGGCTAAAGGCTGGTATGATAGTTATCCTGAGGATTCTGATGCTTATACGAGCGCTATGATTTCAGATGTACTCAATAATCGCGCCAGTGTGTCTGATGCTTCCAGTATCTTTGTATCTCGTCTTCAAGACCTGTATACTCATCCTTAAGACAGTTTAGAGTTTATAGGTGAGAGCTTATAGTAAATACAGATTCAACATAATACTGACTATGAAAAAACAACATATACTCACATTAATTCTAGCTTCTTTTTCTATTCTAGCGTCGTTGCATATAGTTTATGCACAGACATCTATTGCAGAGATATGTGGGAATTCCATAGCGACCAAATGTACTTTTAATGATGCAAAAACAGTTATCACTAGATTTCTTACTTTAATTACAGAAATAGGAATAGTTATTTTGCCGGTAGTTATTATTATTCGTTTACTTCTTGCCCAAAAAGCTTTGATAGAAGGAAATGCTGGAGCATATAAAACTGCTACCAAACAAATAGGCCAGGGGCTTATCGGTTTTTTGGTTATTCTTGCAGTGCTTGGTGGATTTTTGTTAGTGATGCTTCAATTCTTGGGTGTCAATTCTACATTTTTAAAATTGATTTCAGATGCGTTTGTCACTCACGCGTATGCTCAAGGTCAGTATTTACCAAATCCACTTGGAGTTACTAGCTTGTATGATTTTCTTCTCGTAGTAGTGAGACTTGTTATGAGTTTTGTTGTATATCCAGCGATTATTGCGATGTGGGTATGGTCGGGTTTTGCATATGTTATAGCTCAAGGAAATCCAGAAGCTCTTAAGAAGGCTCATCAATGGCTTTTGTGGGCAGTAATATCTACAATAGTTATATTTACGTTACAAGGTTTATTACTTGCTCTTAAAGGGACAGTAAATCAAGTACTACCTAATATAAATACAACTGCAAATACAAATACACAAGCACTTAACCCTAATCCTTCTATGACAAATCCTTGCAGTGGTAGAGCAGCAGGGGACGTGTGTCAGGTTGACGGTAATTCCGGTGTATGTAGTTCTGGTATTCCTAGTGTCTGTGATCTTTCTTCTCCTTGTGCGGGAAAACCTGTTGGCACTGTCTGTCAATTAGGTACCAGACCCGGACATTGTGACGCCTCTTCTATTTGCTTTTTAGATGCTAATCAAAGAGTGTATCCATCATCGTGTTATCAATTGCCTGTCGGAACTAGATGTAAACTTGGATCCGATATGGGCACTTGTGATGTCTCCTCGGTGTGTTTTTTGGATAAAAATCAAAGAGTGTTACCAGCCTCTTGTTCCGGATTATCTTCTGGGACTAGGTGTCAATTAGGTCAAAGCTTGGGCACTTGTGACGTTAATTCTATATGTATTCTTGATAGAACTATAACAAGATAAGAATTTTGTTATACAGCAAGGGGATTGTTACATAGTATTTGATAATGATTTGAGATACACTATTATCATACTTTAATATATGAAAAAACTTTTTACGTTACGGACACTTATTATTACTAGCCTTATTGCTGTTCCATTATTAGTTTCAGCTCAATCAGCCAGTAACGTAACGCAAGGTATTAATACGGTTGGTGGTATTGTGAATACATTCACAAATTCAATAGTAAAATCTCTCGCTACACTTTTTGCAACAGCCGCGATGGCAGCATTTTTTTACGGAATTGTTCAATACATCTGGGGTATACGAGAAGGGGTTGCAGCAAATATTGAAAAGGGACAAAAATTTATGGTCTGGGGTCTCATAGCACTTTTTGTGATGTTCTCAGTTTGGGGTATCGTTCAATATGCTCAAAATATATTTGGTATACAAGGTCAAAATACAATCGTTATTCCTTCAATTAATATTCAGCCAGGAGCGGGGAATGTCTTGATTGGTAACGGTTTACCAGGGGGATTAAATACAAATTATTCTGGCTTACAAAATAACAATACAAACACTTCAACAAGTGGAAGACCCAATGGCTATTCTTGTACAACAAACTCGCAATGTGCGACTAGTTTCTGCGACCCTGTAGATAATACTTGTACAGCCGTCGGAAGTGGTGCGTTAAAACCAAACGGCTATTCTTGTACTTCCAATTCACAGTGTGAATCTAGTTTTTGTGATTCTGTAGATAATACTTGTACTGCTGCGGGAAACGGTGCTTTAAAACCTAATGGTTACTCGTGTACTTCAAATTCACAATGTTCATCTAGTTTCTGCGATCCTGTAGACAATACTTGTACCACTGCAGGAAATGGTGCACTAAAACCAAACGGCTATTCTTGTACTTCCAATTCACAGTGTGAATCTAGTTTCTGTGATCCTGCTGACAATACTTGTACGGCTGCTGGAAATTCTGCAAATACTAACTTTCAATGTTCTGGAATAGCAACAGAGGGAATTGGTTGTGATATTGGTGGTGTCGTTGATGGAGGGACTTGTAGTGGTGGAGTTTGTTACGCAAATACTCCGTAGTTATTTGATGGAAATTTATTTTATAGATATACAGACTTTTGACAAATAGATAAAACTAGGGTAGTGTTTTATTAGTAGTTGTTTTATATAAACGAGTCTTTTTTGACTAACTTTTTTGGAGGTAAGACATTATGTCTACTGATGAAAATAAAGTTGCAAAATCCGATAATCCTGAACACGAATTTATAGATAACGGGAATGTTAGGTATGCCAGACATTTCTTTGATCGAACTGGAGGAGGGGACCCGAGTAACACGAAGAGGCCGGGGAAAGGAACACCACCTGCAAAACCTGCCGATACAACGCCGGCTGTTTCCGATAAGCCAAGTGAACCTGTTGCTACTAGTCCTGATACTACTTCGGACCAAGAACCTGAAAGTGAAGAACGTAGGGGCGGTGGTTCTGGTGGTGGAGGAAATACTACTGGTGGTGGGTTTGATGGTTGGTGGAAAAGACAAGGAACTATGACCAAGATCGCCGTTCACGTGACACTTTTGGCTATTGTAATTATAGTGGCCAATGGAGTTATGGTGTATACAGGTGAATGGTTGGACACTGCTCAAAATGAAAAGATTGTTGCTGATGCCAAAGCGAAAGCCAAGGAGGCAGAAATTCTTCGCAGCGTGAAGCCTTCACCGACCACGATACAACATACAGCAGTACAAGAACCAGAAATTGTGCGTGCATATATGTTTGATTGTGCCGACATTTCTGTTATGATGCAAAATTTTGCACTATTTTCGGACAAGCCTCAAGAAACGTCTCCAGGAAAAGTTCTTAATTTTATTCCAGGCTGTGCTTGGTCAAAGTTTGATTATCCAGTCACTTCTCTGCGGGGGGAAAATTATCTGATTGCTTTCGATGTTCCTTACGACGACCACCTTTTTGAGAAGTGTGGACGAATAGAGCCCAACAACAACCCGTCAGGTGTTTGTATGGACTTAGTCAACAGTCATCTTAGAACAAAGTTTAGGGTGATTATCGGTGCTGGTGGTTATCTCAAGATTGGAGGTTGATTATGGCTGAAAAAAGTCCTATAGCAAAAGCTTGGACAGGGCTTGGAATTGTCATTGGCGTCGGTGTTGCCATTGTTGCAATAGTCATCGTCGGTGGAGCTTTGATCCAGCTTGTCCTTGATTCGTTCGGGTCTCAGTTGGGCGGGATTTCGAATTCAATGCAACAGGCAGGAAATGCTTTGGCAAATTTCACCTCTGGTATTCGTGCAGTAATGGGTGGAATTGGTCGCATCGTTATTACTTTAGCGCTTTATGCTGTCATCATTATTTGGGTGGCAGTTATCGCTAAATTGATAATCGATGAAGCAAAAAAGAAGATTGGCAAGCCTTAACTTTTGTGGAGAAAACCACTCAAATCCGTAGTCATACGTTAAATGACAGAGAGGTCTCCTCTCGCGTATCGTCTCATCGCGATAACGCGGTGGGTGGCCTCTTTTTCTTTGTTAGATTTTTATATATTTCAATTATTTTAATCTGTTGATAGGGTTACTTGCAAAGCCTTGGATTGGGGATATACTTAAATTATACAAAATAATAAACATATGAAAAAAGCTTTAACCCTCGTTTCAGTCGTAGCTGGCAATATTATGCTTGCGTCCGCACAAATTAGTATCAACATTGGTGTCGGAGCAAATCAAGGGCAGGTAAATGGTGGTGCTCTTCTACAACTTTTAGCACTTGCACAGACAATCGTAACTCGTCTTGTACCATTTGCTGTTGGATTGGCGGTGTTGGCCTTTTTCTGGTTCCTCATTAAGTTTATTTGGAAGGGTAGTGAAAATCCTGACGAAAAATCAGCCTCATTAAAGGGTATGGGGTATGCGATACTCGCACTTTTTGTGATGGTTTCTATTTGGGGTCTTGTTGGATTTATGGGATCACTTGTTGGTATCAACCAAGGTGGTTCAGTTCCAATCCCAGGTGTTCCGATCCCAGGCTAGTTAATCCAGTGTGGTAGAAAGCAGAATGTAGAGAGAAGAGAAATACGAGAGCGACCCCCTAGGGGTCGCTCTCGATGTATCTATGCTGTGTCTGTGTCCTCTACCGTCTTCTTTCTATTTTCTGCTATACTAGATTCACATATATGAAAAAAGTATTAATTTCTCTCTCTTTGATATTTAGTGGTGTAGTAATTACTTTTGCTGATGTTGCTGCGAATGGGCAAATTGTTCTTCAAAATGTAGTTAAGTGGGTTTTTAGTCCTCTATATCAATTAGTTGCTGGTATTGCTTTATTATATTTTCTTTATGGTGTCGCCAAATTTGTTTATGATTTAAATGACCCAGAAAAGAAAAATTTTGGCAAGAGTCATTTATTATGGGGGCTTATCGGACTTTTTATTATTTTTTCAGTTGGGGGAATACTGCCATTATTTAATAGTGTGTTAGGTGGAATGTTTCAGTACTAGATGCTAGAATCATTTGATATGAACACAAACGATTCACAATCTCGTATGGAAGCAATAGTTTCTTTGTGTAAACGAAGGGGTTTTATTTTTCAAGGTTCAGAAATCTACGGAGGTCTTGCTGGAACTTTTGATTATGGACCACTGGGTGTCGCCTTAAAGAGAAATATACAAAATAGTTGGTGGGATCATTTTGTAACTAATCGTGATGATATTTATGGAGTAGATGCTGCTATTTTGATGAATCCAAAAGCTTGGGAAGCCAGTGGACACGTCTCTGGGTTTTCTGATCCACTTATAGAATGTCCAAAATGTAAAAGACGTTTTCGTGCAGACCACATTGAAATAATCGATGGGGTTCAATTTTGTCCTAATGATAAAGAGAAACTCGGTACACCTCGTCAATTTAATATGATGTTCAAGACAGAAATTGGTGCTACAGAAGATCCAACTTCTATTTCCTATCTTCGTCCAGAGACTGCTGGAGGAATGTTTGTGAATTTCAAAAATGTGGTAGACAGTTTCCACCCAAAACTTCCTTTCGGTTTAGCTCAAATGGGTAAAGCTTTTCGAAATGAAATTGCACCGCGGGATTTTATTTTTCGTTTGAGGGAAATGGAACAAATGGAAATAGAATATTTTTGTCACCCATCAAAATGGGAAGAAACTTTTGAACATTTAAGAAAAGAATTTAAATCTTGGATGATTTCTATCGGCCTTCCAGAAAAAATGATTCACGAAGTAGAAATAGGGGAAGAAGAAAGAGCCTTTTATAGTAAAAGAACAATTGATTTTGAATTTGATTTTCCAATTGGACAAAAGGAACTTGCTGGACTTGTATATCGTTCTGATTATGATTTGAAACAACATACGGAATTTAGTAAAACCGATTTGTCCTATTTTGATGAAGAAACAAAAGAAAGATTTATTCCACATTGTATAGAGCCATCAATTGGTGTAGAGCGTACCGTGTTGGCAACACTTGCAAGTGCGTATAAAGAAGAAAAAGTTGGAGATGAAACACGTATAGTTCTTGCTTTTGTTCCATCTATTGCACCTATTCAAATCGCAGTATTACCACTTTCAAAGAAAGAAGAACTTTCAACTCCTGCGCAAGGAATTGTAAAGAAATTAAAAAAGATTGCACGTGTTCAATATGATGAAACTCAATCAATCGGCAAACGTTATCGTCGTCAAGATGAAATTGGTACACCATATTGTGTGACAGTAGATTTCGATACGTTAAATGATAATGCTGTAACAGTGCGTGATCGCGATACAATGGAGCAAGTGCGCATTCCAGTTGCAGAATTAGAACAGTATTTTACGGATAAGTTTAATATATAAAACCCTTGCAATTTAGCCAAAAATAGGGTAATATTTGAAAACTATGCCACACGCACAAGATAATCTCATCCAATTAAAGAACAAGGAAACAGGCGAATCTTATTTTACTTACAAGAATAAGAAGCTTGTTACTCGTAAAATTGAACTCAAGAAGTATTCTAAAAAACTACGTAAACACGTTATGTTTAAGGAGACCAAAAAATAGCAAAATCTACAAAACTATTTCATCTACTTTGTCGCTACGAAATTTTTCCCAGTCGTCGTACTAATATGTACGTCTTCTTTGAAAAATTTCTAGGCTTCGCGTAGCTAAAACAGTTTTCTAGATTTTCAGAATACGACTTAATACAAAATGCGTGAGCCTTCGACTCACGCATTTTATATGTTAGAATAGTTCGCACGGGCCTATAGTACAGAGGCAGTATATCGGTTTCCAAAACCGCAGACCTTGGTTCGATTCCAAGTGGGCCCGCAAAATTGTTATTGTTATCAACTAGTAACTAGTAACTATCAACTATATACTGTTTTGTATATGGAAAAGAAACTCCGGGTGGCAATAAATGGATTTGGGCGTATTGGGCGTGCCTTTTTTAAGGTCGCTCTCACTCATCCAGAGATAGAAATTGTTGCAATAAATGATTTGGGAGATGTACACAATCTCGCTTATTTACTTCAATATGACACTGTTTATAAAGTATCTCATTTTGATGTACACGCGGAAGTTGATGAGGGAAATAAAGAACAATATCTTATTATTGAGGGAGATATAGATACAAAAGTAAAAGTCGTTCAAGAAAAAGACCCAGCAGTTCTCCCTTGGAAAGATATGAATATTGATGTGGTTGTAGAATCAACTGGATTATTTACTTCGTATGATAAAGCACAAGGGCATATCGTGGCAGGCGCCAAACACGTAGTTATATCTGCTCCCGCAAAGGACGATGCGACAGGCGCAGTTCTCGGCGAAACCATTTTAATGGGAGTGAATGAAGAAAAATTTGGAACTTGTGCAATAACTTCGAACGCTTCGTGTACAACAAATGCATCTTCACCGCTTATTGCAATTTTGGATGAGGCGATTGGAATAGAAAAAGCGGTATTGAATACTGTGCACGCTTATACTGCTTCGCAATCTATTGTTGATGGTCCAAATAAAAAAGATTTTCGTGAAGGTCGTGCAGCCGCACAAAATATTGTGCCGTCTTCAACAGGGGCGGCAGTTGCTGTGACCAAAGCTTTCACAAAATTGAAAAATCTTTTTGATGGAATTTCTATGCGTGTGCCGGTGGCGGCTGGATCAATTGTGGATGTTACATTTATTTCAAAACGTGATACAACAGTCGAAGAAGTAAACAAGATTTTGACAGAGGCTTCTCGCGCAGATAAGTGGAAAGATATTTTTGCAGTAACCGAAGAAGAACTTGTTTCAAGTGACATACTCGGACTTCCGTATGCTTCTATTGCAGACTTAAAAATGACTCGCGTTGTTGGTGGTAATTTGGTGAAAGTTTTGGCTTGGTATGATAATGAGATGGGGTATACACACACCTTAATCTCTCACGTTATAATGGCAGGAAAGTCCATAAAATAGTCAGCATTTTAAATGATATACTATTTATTATATGAAAATTTATTTAGCGACCGACCACGCCGGCTTTGAATTAAAAGAAAAGATTAAATCTTATTTAGAAGATAAAAACCACGAAGTTTATGATTGTGGGGCTCTTACTTTGGAAAATGGTGATGATTATCCAGAATATATGGCGCGAGCCGCAGAAAAAGTACAAGAGGATTCAATGAGTGATCCGAGCGTAGCTGTCATCTTTGGTGGTTCAGGTGTTGGGGAGGCAGTAGTGGCTAATAGATTTGCTCACGTGCGTGCTGTTGTGTACGCTGGCGGGCCACTTGATGTTATAAAAGTATCACGGGAACATAATGACACAAACGTACTTTCTATTGGTGCACGTTTTGTCACAGAAAATGAAGCCAAGCAAGCGATTGATTTATTTTTAATGACTCCATTTTCACACGCCGAACGTCATTCGGATCGTATAATTCAAATTGAGGAGTTAACTAAATAACTTTTATGAATATCACTCCCACAATTCTTACTCATAGTTTTGATCAAATTGTTGAAGATTTATCTCGTCTAGAAGGACTTGTGACACTAGTACAAATAGATTTATGTGATGGTATTTTTGGTCGCGAAAAAACTTGGTTGCCAGAAGGAAATGAAAAACTTCCAAGTAATTTTTCATATGAATTTGATGTGATGATTGATGATTGGAAAAAATATACACCTCGCTGTGTTGCTATTGGAGCCAAACGTATCGTCGCACACGCTGATTTATTTAAAGATGGCGATATGGAATATTTAGTTGATATGATTAAAAATCAATCAATTGATCTTGGTATATCAGTTTCAAATGACAAAAGTATAGATTTTCACGCAGATATGATACGTCAGGCAAAAGAATTATATCCGAAAGTATTTATTCAAATAATGGGAATTAAAAAAATAGGAGAACAAGGACAGATTTTTGAAGAAGAAACAATACATAGAATTAGAGCTTTGAAACAACAATTTGGTGAGATGTCAGTTCAAATCGATGGTGGAATGAAACCAGACACAGCAAAACGTGTCGTCGAAGCTGGGGCCGATACAATTGTTGTTGGGTCATATATTTTTGGTTCCCACGACGCTGGTGAAGCCCTCGAAGCACTGAATTTAGCAATTAATAATTAGAAAAATATCGCACAAGCTGTGTATTGTTTAATTTTTGGCTTCTTTTTTCTGCTACACTAAACTTATGCACTCCTTAACTGATGTGGAAGTTAAAACTCTCACTCTTCGGGCGGGAAATATTCGTGAGAGTATAATAAAAATGCTGGTTGAGGCTGGTAGCGGACACACTGCTGGTCCTCTTGGTATGGCTGATATTTTTACAGCTCTTTATTTTCGTATTCTTAGACACGATTCACAGCATCCAGAATGGAAAGGACGTGACAGATTAATTCTTTCAAATGGACATATTGCACCAGTTTTATATGCAACAATGGCGCACGCTGGGTATTTTCCTCTTTCAGAATTAAAAACACTTCGTAAATTTGGTACCAGATTGCAAGGTCATCCGCATCGCGAGTCTCTCCCTGGATTAGAAACCACGTCTGGCCCACTTGGTTGTGGATTATCTCAAGCTATAGGTATGGCATTAATGGACAGGCTAGATAATTACAAACCAGATAGATTTTTTTATGTTTGTATGGGTGATGGTGAAATAGACGAGGGACAAGTGTGGGAATCATTTTTACTTTTAAATAAATTTAAATTAAATAGAGTGATTCCAATTATTGATCGTAATACTATTCAAATAGATGGATATACAGAAGATGTTTTACCTCTTGAATCTCTCAAAGATAAATTAGAAAGTTTTAATTTTCACGTAATTGAAATTGATGGGCATAATTTTCGTGATATAGTTTCTGCCGTTGGAAAAGCAAAAAGTAGCATTGATAAACCCACAGTTATTATTGCTCACACTATTCCTGGAAAAGGAGTGCCAGAGTTTGAAGGTGATTATAAATGGCACGGCAAGGCTCCAAGTAAAGAAGAGGGAAGAAAAGCTTTAAAAGAATTGCGTTCACTTCACGGTAAATTAGACATTGATTAATATGATTAGAAATACTTTATTTACTTTGAAGGAAGAAGAAAAAACAACACGCGAAGGATTTGGTGAGGGACTTATTAATGCTGGAATAGAAAATGAAAAAGTTGTGGCGCTTTGTGCTGATTTAACAGAAAGTGTAAAGATGGATGGTTTTCGAGCAAAATTTCCACGAAGATTTTTTGAAGTTGGAATAACTGAACAAGCTATGTCTGGATTGGCTTCGGGTATGGCAAGAATGGGATATATTCCATTTATGGCGAGCTATGCAATGTTTTCTCCGGGAAGAAATTGGGAACAAATTCGTACAACTATTGCTTATAATAATGTACCCGTAAAAATAGTTGGTGCTCACGCCGGAGTATCTGTTGGCCCAGATGGTGCAACTCATCAAGCTACAGAAGATATTGCTCTTATGCGTTTACTTCCAGGTATGTGGGTGTATGTGCCTTGTGATTCGGTCGAAGCAAAAGCTATCACTGAATATATTGCAACCACTCCACATCCATCTTATTTAAGATTGACTCGTGAAAAGACGCCAATGATTTTGCCGGATAATTATAAATGGGGAGGAGGTAAAGCTTATGTTATGAAAATACCAAAACATAAACATAATGGAGAATTTGCTCACAAAATTGGCATTATTTCTTGTGGTCCAATTATTTATGAAGCTTTGAAGGCAAGTAAAGAACTTGAGAAAGAAGGAATAGGAGCAACTGTTATAAATATGCCACAAATAAAACCACTTGATACTGCATTTTTACTTCGTTTTGCAAAAGAAATGAAAGCAATAGTTACGGTTGAAGAACATCAAGTCGCGGGTGGATTGGGAAGCGCTATTGCAGAATTTTTGAGTGAGCATCATCCTATACGCGTCATTCGTGTGGGTATCGAAGATAGATTCGGTCAAAGTGGTCGTCCAAAAGATTTGTATGAAGAGTATGGATTAACGGCAGAACATATTGTAGAGAAAATTCGTAGTGCGATTCGCTAGTTTATTCGAATATTTTTAGTCTATAATTTTCTGGTGCACTCTTTAAATATTCTTCAATTTTTTCTTCAGAAAGTAATCCTTCTTGGGCTCCGATGTGTTGCACTACATTCATACTATTGATTGGTGCGCGTTTAATTGCTTCAGGCTCATCATAACCTTTTGCGAGATAGGCGATAAAAGTTGAAAAGAAGGCATCACCCGCACCAGTACGCTCAAATGGTTTTGCTATATCTGGATAGACTGGCATATTTAAATATTGATGATCGTATCTCAAATACGCACCGTTTGCTCCATCGGTGATAATAACTGTTTCTGGTCCAAGAGCTTGCAAGCCATCAAGAAGTTTTTTAATATCACCATCTTCTGTGCCAAGTAATTCCTCGGCTTCTTCTTTGTTCATACATAAAACATTTACTTCTTTATACAAATCTGCAATTTCATTTTTTAATTCAAGTTGAAATGTTCCAGGCTGAAAGGCGAGTTTGACATCAGGGTGAGACTTCATATATTCTGCAATCTCAAAATGTAAGTCTTTGGTATGTGCACCAAGAGATGAAAGATATATCCATTTAGGATTTCCAATATTTGGTAATTTAGATATAAAGTCTGCGTGTTTAATAAGAATAGTTCGGTCATCTCCATACCAAAGAACATAGTGATAATTTGTGGGTTTACCTTCTTCTTGCGTAATAAAATCTGTTCCAACTTTTTCTTGCTCTAATCTTTCTAAACATTCTTTGGCGTGTTTATCTTTACCCAAAAATGTAACCAACGCGGTCTTTATTCCAAGTCTTGAGGCAGATACCATAGCATTTGCACTATTTCCTACGGCTGGGACAACGGTGACTGAATCATAAGGTACTTTTGCGCCATAAGGCATACAAAGCTCGGTGCCAACAGCCGTTTCTTGGGTATGTCCTGTATTTAATTTGATAAAGGCATCTATAACAGTGTCACCAATACCAATAATATCAAAAGAATTTTCCATATACTTATGGTATCACGCGAAGTGCGATATACTCTGTTGATATGAAGTCACTCACCCCCCAAAGCGAAGTTTATTTTGAAATTATTAATGAATATAAACAAGCGGGTAAAGCTATTGCTCATTTTAATATTTCCAATCTTGATCAAGCTCGCGTAATTTGTGAGATTGCCGAAGAATTAAAACAACCAGTCATAATTGGTGTGAGTGAAGGTGAGAGAAAGTATATTGGTGTAGAAATGGCGAGAAAAATTGTAGATGAATTGAATCAAGAATATAATGTGGCAATTTTTTTGAATGCCGACCATACTTATTCATTTGAAAAAGTTGTTGAAGTGGTAGAAGCTGGTTATGATAGTGTGATCATTGATGGTGCAAAACTTTCATATGAAGAAAATGTTTCTCTTGTAAAAAAGTGTGTGGATTATGTGCGTGCTTATGAAGCAAAAACAGAAAAGAAAGTTTTAATAGAAGCAGAGCTTGGATATATTGGTCAATCATCTTCACTTAACAAAACTTTACCTGAAGGTGTGAGTGATGCCAACCTTACAACAAAAGAACAAGCAAAGGATTTTGTTATTCGTACAGGTATTGATATGTTTGCACCTGCAATTGGAAATGTGCACGGAATGTTGGTGGATGCACCAGAACCAAAATTGCATATTGATAGATTAAAAGAAATCATCAGTGCCGTAGATATCCCTTTGGTACTTCACGGAGCTAGTGGCAATACAGACGAAGATTTAAAAAATGCGATTGATGCTGGTATTGTGATTATTCACATTAATACCGAAATCAGAAAAGCTTTTCGTGATGGTGAAAAAGAATTTATGAATGAAAATCCAAATGAAGTTGCGCCTTATAAATTTGGCGCAGGAGGTCAAGAGGAGATGAGAAAAGTAGTACGCGCCAAGATGGAACTTTACGCGCAATAAAATAACCCCACTTTTTCAAGTGGGGTTTAGGTATACGGATCTATGGCCATAAAAAGTCTGTCCATAGCTTTTCTCGGCACGGTCAAGAGTTTTTTATTTTTTATTTTTCCTGTTTTATAAGCTCTTGCCAAGATCTTTTCTAATTCTGTTTCAAGTAATGGAAATTCTACCAGTGTTTCTTTTATCTTTCTTTGTCTTTCATCTTCACTTACGTGTTTAAAGGTTTCAGCATTGTTTATTCTGTCGGCGATTTTAATCAGAATTGCGCGCCACTTTATGCTGATTATCCTTATTCCACGCATAATTTCATAATATCTGATACGCCTTTCTGTGCTTTCGTGTTTGGTTACAAAGTTAATTATTGAATATATGGTGTAACCAAACTTGCTATGTATTTTTTTTCTCAACACCTGTTTATTTTTCCAGCCCTCCTTGTCTTCAATAACGTCGTGTAAGATTGCTGCAATAATTATTTTGAAGTCGATGACTCCAAAATATTCGATGATTATGCAAGCAACCTCAACCGGGTGTATAAAGTAGGGGGTTATCTTATCTTTGCGATAAACACCTCTGTGCATTTCTGCAGCAAGTGTAAGTGCGAAGACGACCAAAGTTTGTTGTACTTTTGTGAATCTTGAAGAGGCGTTGATTATTTTACTGACACCAAGCGTTAAACGTTGTAAGTAATCTAGACTTTTCCCTGGTGTAAATGAATTGAGCTCATTCACAAGGGAATTGATTTCATTTTCCCTCATAATGAGCTCCTATTGGTTGAATTTCCTGGAACGACTGTAATCACTCTACAATCTAAACACTTTGTAGTCAATTTTTGTTTTTCTGTGTTATAGTGTAAAAATTGTTATGTCATTTTCATTTTCCATTGTAAAGAAAAGTGAAGAAGTTAATCTTGCGAGAGCGGGGGTGATTCATACACCACACGGTGATATACAAACCCCAGCTTTTATTACTGTTGGTACAAAAGCCACAGTCAAATCTCTTTCACCGGAACAAATAAGAGATTATGTTGGAGCTCAAGCAGTACTTGCGAATACTTATCATTTGTATTTACAGCCAGGGGACGAGTTTATTAAAAATCACGGTGGATTTGCCAAGATGATGAATTGGCAAAAAGATGGACAACAGTTACCAACATTTACTGATTCAGGGGGTTTCCAAGTTTTTTCTTTAGGTCAAGCTATCGGCCACGGAGTTAGCAAAATTGCAACCAGTGAAGAAATATCAAAGCGAGAAGCAAAAGAAATTAATCGTGAAGAAAATAATAATCACGAAAGACTGGCAATTATTGATGATGAAGGAGTGACATTTAAATCTATACACGACGGTACTGAACATAGATTTACTCCAGAGCGTAGTATGCAAATACAACATAATCTTGGTGCAGATATTTTTTTTGCTTTTGATGAATGTACTTCACCACTTGCTCCAAGGGAATATCAATTAGAAGCTATTGCCCGTACCTATGAATGGGCAAAAAGAAGTTTGAATGAACATAAAAGATTAGGAATATCTTCTGCGACTGGAATGCCTCAGGCTTTATTTGGCGTGGTGCAGGGTGGTGCTTATGAAGATTTACGAAGAGAATCAGCTCGCACACTTGGGCAATTAGGTTTTGATGGTTATGGAATTGGTGGCAGTTTTACAAAAGAAGATATTGGCACAGCAGTGAAATGGGTTTGTGAAGAATTACCTGAAAATAAACCACGTCATTTGCTTGGTATCGGAGAACCGGTAGATATTTTACTCGCAATAGAAAATGGAATAGATACATTTGATTGTGTATCACCAACACGTATTGCACGTAACGGTGCTTTATATACACAAGATGGAAGAATAAATTTACATAATGCTAAATATAAAAATGATATGTCACCAGTGAGTGAAGATGAAAGTTGGTATACACATAAATATACAAAAGCGTATTTGGCTCATCTTTTTAAATCAGACGAAATGTTGGCTGCAACTCTTGCTTCGATTCATAATTTGAAATTTTTAACAATATTATGTGAAGATGCCAGAAAACATATTCTCAGCGGAACATTTATAGAGTTTAAAAATAATTTTATAAAAAGATATTATAAATAAAAAACAAGCGAGTACAGAATGCGTGATATTTTACGCACTCTGTACTCGCCGTTGTCTTCTTAGTAGTCTTTCTTTGTATTTTGGGTAGTGTATTCTTGATGGGTTATGCCGGTACCTATCAGCATTATCGAGATTGAATACAGCAAGATGGGCACCAGATGCTCTCTCACCCAGGAGGAGAAAAAACATAGTACTACTACAGCAACGAAAATGGTGACAAGGAATATTATGATTTTTTTTCTTGCATCCATTGGTGGAGTGTGATTTGACGTTGATTCTCCCCAACCACTCTCGCCATCTTCTGTTGAATAGGGCTCTTCCGGATTTTTCCAAAACATTCTTCCCTCGAACATAGTTTTCTCCCGGTTTTGGTTTTTGGGTTTGTTACAGAACGATTTCATTTTTTATGCTATAATTAAAGGTCATTTATGTCAAGCAAAAGAAACGAAGGGAAATTTATATTGAAAGGTTTTACTCCAGCAGGTGATCAGCCTAAGGCAATTTCGGAGTTGGTTTCTGGTCTTAAAAAAAATATGAAGAAACAGACTTTGCTTGGCGCAACAGGGACTGGTAAAACTTTTACTATTGCAAATGTTATACAACAAGTACAATTACCAACACTTGTAATTGCCCATAACAAAACTCTTGCAGCCCAACTCGCACAAGAATTTCGTACATTTTTTCCCGATGCCGCAGTACATTATTTCGTATCATATTATGATTATTATCAGCCAGAAGCTTATATGCCGGTCACTGATACTTATATAGAAAAAGATGCACAAATAAACGAGGAAATTGATAGACTTCGTCACGCCTCTACTCAGGCACTACTTAGTCGTAAGGATACAATTATTGTTGCGTCAGTGTCGTGTATTTATGGTCTTGGTTCGCCAAAAGATTATGAGAGAGAAAATATAAAACTTACAGTAGGGGATACTTTTTCAAAAGTTGGACTTATGCAAAGATTTGTCGGTATACAATATGAGCGTACTAATGCCGATCTTTCACCAGGAATGTTTCGTGCTCTAGGTAATCGTATTGATATTATGCCAATATCGGAAACAGTAATGCTCCAAATTGAAATTACTGGTGGTAAGATTTCTCATATGCAAATTGTTGATCCAGTTTCTATGAAACTTTTAAAAGTTGTTGATGAATATTTTATTTTTCCAGCAAAACATTTTATTTCTGATGTGCCAACACGAACGCGCGCAGTAAAAACTATTGAAGCTGAATTAAAAGAAAGACTTGCAGAATTTGATAAAGAGGGGAAATTGTTAGAAGCGGAGAGATTGAAGCGTCGTACCCGTTATGATGTAGCGATGATAAAGGAAGTTGGTTTTTGTCAGGGTATAGAAAATTACTCTCGTCATTTATCTGGTAAAAAAGCTGGAGTGGCACCGGACACTTTGCTTGAATATTTTCCACATAATAAAAATGGAGAGCCAGAGTTCTTGACTATTATTGATGAATCACACGTAACACTTCCACAATTACACGGTATGTATGCTGGAGATCAATCACGCAAAAACACTCTTGTTGAATATGGTTTTCGTTTACCTTCTGCAAAAGATAATCGTCCTTTACGCTATGAAGAATTTGAAGCTCGTATAAATGAAGTTATTTATGTAAGTGCTACACCTGGAAATTTTGAACGCATAGAATCAGAACAAATTGTTGAACAAATTATTCGCCCAACAGGATTGTTAGATCCAGTTTTGGAAGTTAGAAAAATTGGAGCTTCGGGAAAATATAAAGGTCAGGTACACGATTTTATTTTAGAAGTTATTAAGGATGTTAAAAAAGGAGGTAGGGTATTAGTCACTACGCTTACAAAAAAGATGGCAGAAAGTCTTTCAGAATATTTGAAAGAACAAGGAGTGAGAGCCGAATATGTACACAGCGATATAAAGACAATGGAACGTATACAAATACTTACGAAGTTTCGTCGTGGGGAATTTGATTGTTTGGTTGGAGTGAATTTGCTGCGCGAAGGATTGGATCTTCCAGAAGTTACACTCATTGGTATTATGGATGCTGATAAAGAGGGTTTTCTTCGTAGTGAGACATCACTTATTCAAACTATTGGTCGTGCGGCACGTAATTCAAATGGACGAGTTATCTTGTATGCAGACGTGATGACTGGTGGAATGGAGAGAGCTATCGCAGAAACAAATCGTCGTCGTACTATTCAAGAAGCGTATAACAAAAAACATAATATCACTCCGACGACAATTGAAAAGAATATAAAAGACATAACTGAAGAAATACAAAGTGATCACGCGAAAGCTGTGAATGAAGAATTATCTTTAGATAAAAAATTATTTGCCAAGAATCCAAACAAATTAATTGCTTTGAAAGAAAAGCAAATGAAAGAAGCTGTTAAGGCATTGGATTTTGAAACGGCGGCTATTTTACGTGATGAAATAGTAGTTTTGAAGGGAAAAATTGTTACAAAAGACGAAAAATAGCCTTTTAAATATGGTTGAAATGGTATTTTGCAAGCTTTTATTTAGAGGCGTATACTAAGGGCATATGAAAAAAAATATAGCCATCATCCTTGGAGTCATTATTGTTGTAGTTATTTTATTCGGTGGTTATAAAGTTATTAAAAGATATTCT
The DNA here is from genome assembly GCA_023267555.1 of bacterium. Taxonomy (GTDB): domain Bacteria; phylum Patescibacteriota; class Minisyncoccia; order Phycocordibacterales; family UBA5272; genus UBA11704. The sequence continues at coordinate 28,164 of JAHFMZ010000002.1, read as the reverse complement.
GTTCAGCCTGAAAAGCAAGTGGAAGCCCAGAGCGGGACATCTATGAAATCTTTTTCTGGAAGTGTCACGCGTGTTTATGAAGGAGACAATACACTTTCATACAGTTTTGATATTCCAGAAACTGCTACAACGACACTTGATATGGATAATGCACTTGTAAAAATTGTAGATAATGAAATTCCATATGCGACTGTATATATGAGTTACGAAGGAGGAAGAGGATTTACTCCACTTGATTATATTAATGAAGTTATAGCTCCTCACGTTTCCGTTATAAATCCAACAGTTATTTCAACAATCGGTGCTTATGATTGGCAAGTTGCAGAATCGGAAGGTAGTGAATGGCACGTTGCTTCAATAGGTTCGTGGCTTGTCGTTGTTGAAAATAAAAAGACTAAACACGATCTTGTGGAGAAGACATTAGAGAGTGTAAAAACAAGTCAAAAAGAAGCTATTGGCCAATAGTTAATGATTGAGAAGTATTAATATAAAAGCGACCCAGTGGGTCGCTTTTTGGTAAGGAAAATGCTATAATTCCCCAGTTAAGCTACTTTTTTCTATTATGACTTCCAAAAAACAAGAAAATAATAAACACTTAGAAAGTATCATTGTTCGTGGTGCTCGTACGCATAATCTCAAAAATATCACCGTTGAGATGCCTAGACATAAAATGATTGTCTTTACGGGTTTATCTGGTAGTGGTAAATCTTCTCTTGCTTTTGATACCATTTTTGCTGAAGGACAGCGTAGATATGTTGAATCTTTGTCTGCCTATGCTCGTCAATTTTTAACACAATTACAAAAACCAGATGTTGATGAAATTGTCGGTCTCTCTCCTGCAATATCAATTGATCAAAAATCAGCAGGGCGTAACCCACGCTCAACAGTCGCAACTATAACTGAAATCTATGATTATCTGCGTGTGCTTTATGCACGTGTTGGAAAACCATACTGTATAGAATGTGGAGCTAAAATTCAAAAACTTTCAAATGAAGAAATTATGCATTTTATTTTGGATAGAGTAAAAGCTGTTGATTACAAAAAAGTTAAGACAGAACTTATGGGGGTAAAATTTTCTCACGCCGAAATTCATATTCTTTCACCAATTGTTCGTGGACGAAAAGGAGAGCATTATCAAATGCTCTATGATATGTTGGGTAAAGGTTATACCGAAGCTGTTATCAATGGTGAGCGTAAAAGTTTGCGTGAACAAATATTACTTTCTAAAACAAAAAAACACGAAATTTCTATTGTAGTTGATTCTATAGCACTGGACGATTTTCGTAATAAGACAACAGAAAAAGATGCGATGATTCGTTTGTCTGAATCAATCGAACGAGCGCTACACGAATCGAATGGATTGCTTGAAGTGGAAATACTTGGTGAAAAAACTATTATGAGCAATAAGTTTTCTTGCGCAACTTGTGGTTTTTCATTCCCAGAAATTGAGCCTCGTCTTTTTTCTTTTAATTCACCGTATGGAGCTTGTTCGGCCTGTAATGGTTTGGGTACCAAATATTTTGGTGGATTAGATGTTTGTGACGTTTGTGATGGTAAACGTCTTCGTAAAGAAGCATTAAATGTGTATCTTGATGATAAAGAAAAAATAAATATTGTTGATATAACAGCATTATCAATTAAAGATGCAGAAGATTATTTTGCAAAACTTCCTTTAAATAAAAAAGAACAAGAGATTGCTCAGGTGGTGATAAAAGAAATACAATCACGTTTACAGTTTATGTTAAATGTTGGACTTGATTATTTATCTTTAAGTAGAAAAGCCGACACTCTCTCTGGTGGTGAAGCTCAACGCATCAGACTTGCTTCTCAACTTGGTTCTAAACTTGTCGGGGCTCTTTATGTGCTTGATGAGCCAACTATTGGTCTTCATCAAAAAGATAATGAGAGACTTATACAAACACTTCTTCATCTGCGTGATATAGGAAACACAATTATTATTGTTGAACACGATGAAGATACTATTTTTGCATCAGATTATATTGTAGACATTGGGCCACTTGCCGGAGTACACGGTGGGGAGGTGGTAGTATCCGGTTATCTTGATGAATTGTTAATGGCACCAAGAAATAAATCAGGAAGTGTCACTCTTGCATATCTTCGGGGTGAAAAAGAAATACCGGTTCCAGCTCGCAGACAACAAGATAAAGGAACTTTGCGAATTACTGGTGGGAATATTTTCAATATTAAAAATATGAATGTGAATGTTCCACTTGGTAAATTGACAGCTATCACAGGTGTTTCTGGTTCGGGTAAAAGTTCTCTTATGTATGAGATTCTTTATCGCAATTTACTTGCTAGACTTGAGCGTAGACATCGTACAGCCAAAATTTATAATTGCGAATCATTCGCAGGTACAGAATATGTCTCTCGAGTGGTCCTTATTGACCAAGGAGCTATTGGTCGCACACCACGAAGTAATCCCGCGACTTATACCGGATGTTGGACATATATCAGAGATTTGTTTGCAGAAACAGAAGAAGCGCGTATACGTGGTTGGAAAGCATCTCGTTTTTCTTTTAATGTGAAAGGTGGTCGTTGTGAAGTTTGCCAGGGAAACGGTGAAATAGCGGTGGAGATGCATTTTTTGCCTACGGTATATGTAGAGTGTGATGTTTGTTTGGGTAAACGTTTTATGAAGGAAACTTTAGAAGTAAAATGGAAAGGAAAAAATATTTATGATGTGCTTCATATGACAGTGGAAGAAGCTTTGATATTTTTTGCAGATATTCCAGCTGTATACGATAGAGTCAAAACTCTATCTGATGTAGGTTTGTCATATTTAACACTTGGACAATCGGCCACAACTTTATCTGGCGGAGAGGCTCAAAGAGTAAAAATTTCATCGGAGTTGTATCGTCCTCACGTTGAGAAAACAATATATCTTTTGGATGAACCATCTATAGGACTTCATTATGAAGATATTGCAAAATTAATTGAGATATTAGACAAGTTAGTTGAGAAAGGAAACACCGTTGTTTTAATTGAACACAATTTGGATATTGTAAAATCTGCTGATCATATTATTGATATTGGTCCAGAAGGTGGTGTCGGTGGTGGGAAAATTGTAGCAACAGGAACACCGGAACAGGTAGCTTCAAATGTAAAATCTTATACAGGCCAGTATCTTAAAAAAGTTCTTAAACGCAAAAAATAATATTTTTGCAAATGAAAAGCCGATCTTGTGGATCGGCGCCTTCTTAGGTCTTATAGTTGTATTGACTGCTGTTGGGATGTTTGGTAGGTAGCCACTTCTGTGAATGGCTTGAAGTCGACGCGAGGGTGACACCCAGGGACCGTAGAAACGATTTCTTTGCCGTTAGGCAAGGTCCTCGTGACAGGTTCCATTGGAGTGTCAAACTCACACATACAACATTGCTTCTCACACGGCATTTTTTTGTCCTCCTAGGAGGTGTGACCGTGATGTTGTCAGGAACTTCTCGATGCTCTTCTTTTGCATTTGCTTTCCCTTAATCTTAAAGTGCAATATCCATCTTTACCCTCGTTTTTTTAGCAATGCGTGGCAAAGAGGAAACTTTATTATATAATACAATCTATGAAAAGGCAAGAGCTATCCACACTCAAGATCCCTGATAATCCAGGGGTATATTTTTTTCGAGACAAAGAAGGGGCTATTTTATATATTGGAAAAGCAACATCACTTAAAGATAGAGTGCGTAGTTATTTTAATCCAGACTTGATGCAAACTAGGGGACTTCGTTTAGTGACTATGGTTACAGTTGCGAACACTGTTACTTATCAAGAAACAGATAGCGTGCTTGAAGCTTTGCTATTAGAAAGCAAACTTATAAAAAAATATTCTCCGATGTATAACGCAAAGGAGAAAGATAATAAAAGTTTTACTTGTGTAGTGATTACTAAAGAAAAATTTGCGAGAGTGCTTACGATGCGTATCCGAGATTTTGAGAAGAAGTTTTCTAAAAAAGATTATCAAGTAGTTTATGGTCCATTTGCTTCGTTGTCACAACTTCGTATCGCGATGAAAATCATTCGTAAATTATTTCCGTATCGTGATACCTGTGAAGTTAATCAGGGGAAGTTATGTTTTAATGCCCAGATACATCTTTGCCCTGGAGTTTGTGTTGGGAATATCACTGAAACAGAATATAAAAAACATATTAGAAATATTCGTAAATTATTTGATGGTAAAAAAAATGACATAAAAAAGTCTTTAGAAAAAGATATGAAAGAATATGCTAAAAAACATTTATTTGAAAAAGCAGCTAATGTGCGTAATATACTTTTTGCTTTGGATCATATAAAAGATATTAGTTTGATTAAAGAAGATGAAATAACATCATTTAAAAATGTTGACTTTCGTGTTGAGGCTTTTGATGTGGCTCATATTTCTGGTACCTCAAGAGTGGGAGTGATGGTGGTTGTAGAAGGAAAAGAGAAAGCAAAAAATGAATATCGTAAATTTAAATTGGAAGAAAAGATTAATGATGATTATGAAGGGTTACGACAAGTCCTCTTGCGTCGTTTTTCCCACAAAGAATGGCGATATCCAGATTTAATTGTATTAGACGGTGGTATAGCCCATAAAAGGGTGGGCGAGCAAGTTTTGGCACATTTGGGGCTACTTATTCCTTGTGTCTCGGTAGTGAAAGATGAACGTCATAAACCAAAAGAAATACTTGGGGATAAAGCTTATACAGAAAACTATAAAAAGGAGATACTTTTGGCAAATAATGAGGCTCATAGATTTGCTATTACTTATCACAAGACTCTACGAGGAAAATTCGTTTAGGTATATTATTATACGTGTATTTTTATAATCTATTTTTGATATACTGTATTTATGTTAAAAGTATCTAATAGTCTTCCAGATATTGCTGTGCTTCGTGGTGGAAAGAAGGATTTTAAAGTATCTTTAAAAGAAGGAGCAGAAATATTACAGTCGCTCACAAAAATTGATTACAAGCCATTAGATGTACTTATTGATACAGATGGTAATTGGACATTACACGGGCAACCAACTGATGCACATTATATTTTCACTATCGCTCACACAGTGGTAGACACTACACATATGATGGGGGAAGAGTATCAAGCTTTGGCTCGTCGTATGGGTATACCATTACTTTTTTCACACGCAGACAGAGTGTGTATGGATAGAGAAGATATGTATCGTATTTTACGTCAACAAGGATTCAAAGTTCCAGAGACAGCTGTCATTCGAGCAAAAGCCCCATTACAAATAAAACAACTGCAATCTATTTGGAGTAAATATCATACACCGCTTATGTTGCGCCCACTTATTCGTAAAGATAATTCACCATCAAAATTAATTCGATCTTTTAATGATTTAGAAAATGCTGTGGGGGATTATCATAGTAAAGGAGTAGATACTCATATACTTACTTACCGTAAAGTTCCTACTTCTTCTGTCGCTGTGATTCCAAATTTTCGTGGTGAACATTTATATACACCACTTTGGGTAGAGACATTTGCAGGTAATAAAGAGATACCAAATGACTCATCTTTAATTCGTGCTTATACTCACGCGGGAGAATATAAAAAGGAGCAAATGAAAGATTTTATTAAAAAAGTTTATGAAGCTTTAGATTTATCTGGTCCAGTATGTATTGATGTAATTCCTTATAATGATAATTATGCTGTGGTAAATATAGATACAGCACCATCTTTACGTTCTGATGGACGCTTTATGCAGTCACTTCAAACTACAGGAGTTGATGTTGGACAATATATTCATTCGTATATTAAAAATAGTTTATAAGAGTTGGGTGGTGTGAATTTTTTAGTTCAGATATTGTGTCAGATGCGAGTCAAGAAAAGTTTTACGAATAGTGTTTCTTTGCCTTTATAATACGACAGATGCGCGGCGCAGGAAAATTTTTTGAGAGAGACGTACGTATAGTACGTTGACCGAGAAAAATTTTCCTGCAACAAAGCAGATACGTCTTAGACGAACAAAAATCGCCCCTCTGGTAAGTATGGCGATTTTTGTTTTGTTACTTTTTATTCAAAAGTGACGTCCTTGTTTGATGCGTTACGGTTGCTTCTGGCTTCCGTTTTTGTTGGCAAATTTTTTACGATTGCTTCCAGTTGTTTTGAAGCCGCATCTGCTTTTTTATCGGCATCGACAAGATTGGTTTTATAATACCTTTCTTATCTGTATAGACTTCAAGAAGTTTCTCTTCTCTTTCTAGTACTAAAAGCTGATAATGAAACAACTGTCTATCCATAGTGTAACAACCTTGCGTGATATACTCAAGTCATACAAGCCTAGTTATTCACATATATGTCATTCATAGGAAATATTCAAGAATTGGTTATTAGGAACGATAATTTCCGAGAAGTAGTTTTTACAGGAAAAAAATCTCAACTTGTAATTATGTCTATACCCGTAGGCGGTGAAGTGGGGGAAGAAATTCATACTGGAGTTGAACAGACTCTTTATATAATTTCTGGTGTTTGTAATGCAATACTAGACGGAGAAATTACACAAGTGAGTGGAGGAGATGTTGTGGTTGTCACTCCAAATACTAAACATAATTTTATTAATACTGGAAATGAAGTAGTGAAAATTATTACAACTTACTCACCACCAAATCATATTGATGGACGCGTGCATATAACAAAAGCAGACGCAGATAAAGATGTTGAAGATGAAACTTTCGGAGAAACAAATAAATAATCAATAATTATTCTGTTATAAATTATTTTTAATTCCACACTCTTTTAACAATGTATCTATTTGTTTTGGTGTCATAATGTGAACTTTTCCAGATTTTAATCCGTGAATAACAAAGGACATTATACGTACTCGTTTAAGTGACATCACTGTTAGATTCAAAGCATTCAACATTCTGCGAATTTCGTGCTTCTTCCCTTCGGTTAATATAATACGAAGAGAATGCCCTTCTCCGTATATAGATACAGATTTTACTGGGGCATAAGTCATCTCTTGGGTATAGATTCCTTTTTTAAGGAGAGTTACTACTCGTGGTGTTGCTTTTTCACGCACGATAACCTCGTATTCTTTTTCTCTTCCGTGTTTAGGGTTGAGTAAAGCATCCACCACGCGATAGTCGTTGGTATAAAGGAGTAAACCCTCACTTTCTTTATCAAGACGCCCCAAAGGCTCACATCCGGCCAATTCTGAGTTTTTACCGGTTATTTCACCTCTTGGCTTGTTGTAGAGCGCATAAATGAGATCTTTCTCTGGGTTATTGATATTTATAACATCTCCTCTAGATACTTTGCTTCCCAGGGTTACAGGTTTGCCGTTAATAGTTATATATTTTTTGGTTATGTAATCATCAATATTACGACGTGAACCAAGCCCTTTATCACGAAGGAAAATATTAATACGAACAGCTTCTTTTGAATCAACTTTAATTTCTGTCATATATTATCTAGTATCTCTCATCGGAAGAACATAAGATAGGTTTAATAATATTGCACATCCAAGAACAATAAACATTAATTGAGGTCGTTCTACTAGAAGTGGAGCAATAGAAAAACCAACAGCTCCGACTACAAACGTGGCAACATTCCCAGTATTTGTAAATAAAGCAGTTAAGGAAGCATCTTCAGGTCCAACTTTTTTAAAGTAATATGTGAAGGCCATAGTTTCGACACAAGAAGCTCCAATACGAGACGTGAGTAGTATTGCAATCCAAACAAGCGGAGAAGTTGATGTAACAACTACGCATAAAAATGTAGTGATTGCCAAAATAGCAAATCCAATTATTAATAATTCTTTTTCACCGAAACGAGAGTCTGCTAAAAAACCAAGTTCATACGGAAGTATCACCAATGGGACCAAAGCAAAAGGAATAATTATAGTAAGATAAACAGAAAGGGGTATACCAAGTGTGGTTAGATAAATTGGGGAATAAATAATCATCACTGCATAAAAACATTGCACAGTTAATTCTCCTATTAAAGCTGCGCGAAGATTTTTGTTTCTCCAAGCTGTTTTTAAAGCGTGAAGCATATTGATACTATGATAGGCTGGCTCTGTTACGTGTTCTAAATATTTATGTAAGAAGAACAAAAATGGCACAAGCATAATCGCTGCAGTAACATATAATCCTTCAAATGAAGAGTGTGACAGGACAGTTCCTCCGATAAGAGGGGAAATGAGAATACCGATATTAAGAAGAGCTAAAAATAGCCCACGTATACTTCCTGTTTCTGCGTGTTTGCTAAAACTTTCTATAAATACGTTTAAACAAACATAGAGGAGCGCTGTGAGAATAAAATGAATAATAAAAAATAGCGCAAGGAGGAAAAGATTTTTTGTGAAAGCAAATAAAAGTATAGTTATGATTTCACCCACAACCATAGTAAAAGTTACAGTGTAAGTATGGAATTGTTTAATACGTTTAGCGAAAGATATTGAGGCAATTAATGCTCCCAAACTTCCCAACATATATAAACCACTAACAAGGGAGGAATTGAAATATTGATGAAGGAAAGATGATGTGGCATATAGAGGTATACCGTAATGGAGGGCGTATAAAATCGTCAATATGTATGTGACGACGAGGAGTTTATTACGAACAATAGCGTGCATATATGACACAGTATACAGTGGTGAGTGGGTAGTTGCTAGTGGAAATAAATAGTGGCGCCGTAGGCGCCACTATTTATTTCCACGCAAAAATTACAAGTTATTTAAACTGAAATTATTACTGGTATTATAACTGGATTTTTTGCCGTCTTTTGAAGCAGGAATTTTGTTGTTGTTTCAGCCACTTCTTGTTTCATTTGATCAAGATTCATATAACCTCCACGAGTTAGAGAATTTTCTATAACTTTTTTCGTAAGGAGACGAGTCTGATAAAGAAGATCTTGAGATTCTTTTAAATAAACAAATCCACGAGAAATTAAATCTGGAGATTTTTTGAGAGTATGAGTGCGGCTATCTATAACACCAATTACTATAAATATTCCATCTTCTGCAAGTGTTTGTCGATCGCGCATAACAACATCTTGGATTTTACCGACAGATGTTCCATCAACCACAATCATTTCGCCTGGAGCTAATTCTTTTAATTTTGTAATTCTATTACCACCATCTTGTATTTCTATAATCATTCCGTTGTCTGGAATAATTATATTTTCTTCTGGCATACCTAATTTGCGTTCAAGATCGGCGTGCACACGAAGCATATAGTGATATCCGTGAACGGGAATAAAAAACTTTGGATGTATTTTGCGATGTATCCACAAAAGTTCATCAGCATTTGCGTGTCCCGAAGAATGCACGTCTGATGTTTTGTAGTGAATAATATGTGCTCCTTGACGAGATAGTTTATCTTTCAAATTTTGTACAGCTCGCTCATTTCCTGGTACCACAGATGAGGACATCAATATTGTATCTCGGGGTGTGAGACGAATAAATTTATGTACTTTAGAAGCGATACGTCCCAAAGCAGCAAATTCTTCACCTTGTTGTCCGGTAGCTAAAATAATAATTTTATTATCAGGGTACTTTACCATCTCTTCTAATGATATAAGTGTCTCTGGACGAATTTTGAGCATATTTGCAAGTTTTGCAATCTCGACATTTGTTTTCATACTGCGACCTTCAATCACAACTTTTTTGCCGTGTTTTTCTGCGGTATTCAACATAAAGAGCATACGTTCAACCTGAGAAGCAAAAGTACTGATAATCAGACGGCCGGGAGTGTCTGTGATTATACCTTCAATGTTTTTATAAACTACGGTATCAGAAATAGAAAATCCTGGATTCTCACAGTTTGTAGAATCTGCCATCAATAATAATGTCTTACGATTCTCAAAAACTTTATAGCGCTCTACTTCATCATCAGTTGGGATGTCGTTGTTATGTTCTAGACGAAGATCTCCAGAGTGAACAATGTCACCATAAGGGGTTTCTACTATGATGCCCATAGAATCTGGTATCGCGTGAGTTACACCAAAGAAACGAACTTTCAAATCACCCAATGTAATAGCGTCACCCTTTTCAATAATATTTATAGTCAGTGCATCAAGATGTGGAAATTCTTCCTGACGCTTTCGTATCATTAGTGAAGTAAATAGGCGTGCATATATTTGCGGGTTACCAATGCGAGGCATTATATAAGGAATAGCACCAATGTGATCGAGATGTCCGTGGGTTACAAGTACACCTTTAATTTTACGTTTATGTTCTTCTAAATATTTTGTATTTGGAAGAATAAAATCAATACCCGGGGTATGTTTTTCTGTGAATTGAACTCCACAATCAACTATCAAGATTGTGTCTTTGTATTCGACCATACTCATATTGCGTCCAATCTCTTCTACACCACCAAAGTGGATAATGCGTATGTCGCCATCTTTTAATGGGGGAATATGTGCAGTTTCTACTTTAGAAGAAACTGTTGTGTCAAATTTTGGCCCAACCATAGAACGTGGTGGACGATTACTACGCATACGATTGCCACCTGTTTTTGGTCTCTCTTGCGGTCGACGATATGGTGTGACTGAAGGAGCGGTCGTTTGTTCCACCTCTAGCGTATTTTCTTTTATTGTTTCGGTGGTTGTTATGTCTTTGTTCATAGTAGTAATGTTATTTGTAACGTATAAATTTAATAATGAATAATTTTCTCCAAAAAAGCTATCACAGATTTAGAATATGTTTTTGGCCACACGGAGTCAGTGTATCTATACCAACTTTCGATGAGTGTGAATCTTGAAGAATTATTAAAACTATACAAAGGTAATGGAGAAGTTATTTTGTCACGCGTAATATAGATGAGTGAAGGAGCAAAAAGAAATATACCTGGGACTTCTTCAGAAAATTCTTTTTTAACATCTTCATAAGCACTAATGCGAGATAATTCATTTTCACTTGTACGTAACGTTTCTAGATTTGTATCTAATTTTTTACTAACATAATTTGAAATATTTAAACCTGGGTATGTTCGTTGAGAAGAATGCCAGAAAGCATACAAGTCGGATGGGTCTTGGGTGATTGATCCAAAAAGTAGAACTTGGAAATCACGGTCCTTGATAACTGTTTGATTGAGGTCTGATACTTCGTATACTGCAAGTGTTGTGTGTACACCAATTGCTTCCCAATCATTTTTTATCATTTCGGCAACCTTCTTCATCTCATCAGTGTTTGCAGTAGTCAGTGTTATTTCGAGAGTGCTGGATGCTTTTTTAAGTGCTTTATTACTTTCAAGTAATGTTCGGGCTTGATCAACATTGTAAACAGAGGCAGTTATATCTTCATCGAATGGATAGGGGTCATTAATAACTTTGCCGTAATTTTTTAATACAGTATTAACTATTGCTTGTTTATTAATTGCCATATGAAGAGCGAGACGTACATTTTTATCTGAAAGGATACTATCCTTGTTTGGATTAAAGAAGACAGCAAATGTGCGAGGGAGAAGAGAGGTGTGTATATTATTTGCTGGTATTTGTAGTGAGGCGACTTTTTCTGGTGATATACCATATAGTCTATCAATATCTCCATTTTGAAATGCTTGTATTAAATATTTTTCGTTTTGATATGTAGATATGACAAATGTATCTATATATGGACGTCCGCGGGTGTAATTTTCATATGCTTTAAGAACAAATGTGTTTGGGATTCCAGAATTAGTTGCAATGCTTGATATTTTATATGGGCCACTTCCTATAGCGTGTATATTATAGTCACTCAAACTTATTTGTTCTTCTGTAAGATTTTTCCAAATATGTTTAGGTAAAATACCTAATGTAAGTGCAACCATAAACTGTGGGTATGGTTTTTTTAGAGAAAAAGTAAATTCAGTATCACTTTCCTTTTCGATACTTACCCCTTCCCATTCAATACGATATGGACTTTTTATTGCTGGTGATTGTATGAGTGCTATTGTATATATAATATCGTCTGCGGTTACTTTTTCTCCATCGTGAAATTTTGCATTGTCTTTTAAAACAACAGAATAATGTAATTGATCATCACTTTCAGTTATTGATTTTGCCATATCAAGTTCGGTATGTCCGAGAGTATCTTTTTTAGTTAATCCAGCGTAAACAAGAGTGGTCAAATCTTTATCTTGATCACTAGTTGCTAATACGGGATTAATAAATCTTGGAGTGCCGATTATTCCTTCACGAACTGTTCCCCCATAAGTTGGTGTTGTAATAAGGAAACGATTATTAAAAACGATAAGTGCAGAAAATATAAGTGTCACCGAGAGTGCTACAAGTGACCAAAACAAAAGTACTCGTTCAGGCGAGAGAGATTTGTAGAGAGTTTGTACTCGAGATTTTAATTTAACAAAGTATGATATTTTTTTTGATGAGTCCATAGTAATTATTCTACAGTGATTTATGTGCCTACAAAACTTTTAAAAGTATATTGTGTTGTAAATATTTTTAAAATTTTTTTATAGATTTTACTATCTGTATAAAATACTAGCGAATGATAAACGGATATGCCATAGAAACCACAAATAACATCACAACCATAATAGTTAGACGATGAAGTGATTTTTCTGCACCACGCTTTTCAAGCGTTGCTCCGCTACTCCCATCTCCACCGAAAGCCCCTGAAGCGTCAGTGTTTGCTCGTTGTATTAAGACGAGAACGATAAGGAGTGTAGCCAATATTAATTGCACAATAGATAGCAATTGAACCATAAGGCTATTATATCATAATACGATAAATGTCTGCAACAGATGGAAATACAATCAAAAAAGCATTAATTATTTAATTTTTTTGCTTCATCTACCGCAATTGTTTTTTCTCCGTTTCTTGTCGAGACCTTTCCACGTATCATTAGAGGTATATCTTCTACTATTATTCCTTTGTATTTTTGATATGTTTCTGGGAATATAGCGACTTCAATTGTTCCACTGTAATCACGCAATCTAACCAAAGCCATTTTGTCTCCTTTTTTTGTTACAGTTATTTTTATATGCTCAATAATAACAGCTAAAGAAACTTCTTTTCCATCTTGAGTGTTATGATGTACTTTATCAATATTAATACCACGAGCTTCGATTTTTTCTTTCCATTTATCTAGTGGAAACCCTGACACGAAAAGTCCAAGTAAGTCTTTTTCCCAAATAAGTTTTTGTTCCTGTGATATTGGTTCTGTTTTTTTCATCACGAAGGGTGAAATTTCCATACCACCAAATAAACTGTCTTGCATTATATTATCTTTCACTATGTGTTTATGAAAATTTAAAATACTTTCCATATTTGCTAGTATCTGTCCACGCTCAGCAAATTTATCTAATGCTCCACACATAGTTAATGCTTCTAGTGATTTTTTATTTAGGTTTTTGTGTGTAACACGGCGAATAAAGTTTTCAAATGATATATATGGTCCATTATTTTTTCTTTCATTTATTATTGCGTCAGCAATATCAACTCCAAGATTTTTTATTGTGTAAAGTCCAAATCTTATTTCTTCATTTTTATTTTTATCTTTCACAACACTGAATCCTCCCTCACTCATATTAATGTCAGGGGGCAATACATTTATTTTCATACGTTTACATTCACTCACTATTTCTGCAATTTTTTCTATGTCGCCACTTTCATTAGTCATAATCGCCGTCATATATGCAACAGGGAAATTTGCTTTCATATAAGAAGTTTGAAAGGCTACTCGTCCATAACTTGCGGCGTGAGCTTTGTTGAAACCATAAGCAGCAAACGGTTCAATTAACAACCAAAGTTGCTCTGCCTTTTTTTCTGATAGACCATTTTCCACAAAACCATTCAAGAGTTTTTCTTTTTGAGCTTGCATTTCTGCCGGAATCTTTTTACCCATTGCTTTACGTAATTTGTCGGCCTCTAACCAAGAATAGCCAGCCAAATGTATGGCGATTAACATCACGTCGTCTTGATAAACAATAACTCCAAACGATTGATCAAGAATTGGTTCAAGTCTTGGATCAAGAAATTTTATGAGGGCAGGATTATGTTTACGCTGAATATATTCGGGGATCATTTCTAGGGGTCCAGGACGATAAAGAGCCACCATAGCGTTTATATCAAATATTGTGGTAGGTTTTAGTTCTTTTAAAAATCTAGTCATACCAGAACCATTAAGTTGGAAAAGCCCCATAGTTTCACCTCGCGAAAGCATATCGAATGTTTTTTGATCATCAAGCGGGATGGCTTCAATATCAACATCAATGTTATAAAGTTTTTTTGCCAATTTTATTGCATCTCCCAAAATTGTTAAGTTACGAATACCAAGAAAATCAAATTTAAGAAGACCGGCATCTTCAATTGTGTACATATCATACTGAGTAATAATTTTCCCACCTTTAGGATCACGTTGTATAGGAGTAAATTCCCATAATGGCATAGGGGATATGACTGTACCTGCGGCGTGTACCGAAATATGTCTAGCGCATCCTTCAACTTTTTGTGCCATATCCAAAATTATTTGTGTTTCTCGATCACTGTTATACATTTCTTTCAATTCAGGAACGTCTTTGAGAGCCGAAGCAATTGTAACTGGGAAGCCTTGCTTTGGCGGAGGTATCATTTTGCTAATACGATCACCAACCGTGTATGGAAATTTCATAGCACGGGCTACATCACGTACCGCACCACGGGCCATCATCGTACCAAATGTTCCAATCTGAGCAACATTATCTAAACCATATTTTCTACGAGCGTAATCGATAACATCATCACGGCGAGTGTCAGCAAAGTCCATATCAATATCAGGAGCAGATGGTCGCTCTGGATTTAGAAATCTTTCGAATGGTAACTTATAGGCTATGGGGTCACACTTTGTAATTTGTAGAAGATAAGTTACAAGTGATCCAGCAACTGATCCACGAATGTTAGTTAAAATACCATTCTCGCGAGCAAAACGTAAGAGATCATACACTACTAAAAAGTAGGGTGAATACCCTTTGTCAGCAATAACTTTTAATTCATACTCTAATCTTGTTTTGATAATGTCAGTCAATTCCATTTTACGAATTTCCAACCCAGCATAAGCCAGATCTCGTATGTCTTCGTCATAACTCTTCTTGTACTCTATGTTAGGAAACACCCATTGACCGAGGGGTATTTCAAGAGTGCAGGATTCAACTATTTTGAGTGTATTTTCCAAAGCTTCTGGTGTGTTAGCAAACATTTTTTTTATTATTTTTTCATCATCAATAAAAGCGAATGAATCTTTTTGAAAACGATGATTGTATTCTTCTGCTGAATGTTCGTCACCGTGTACCAAAAAAAGTGTTTTGTGTGCACTTTTATCTTGGTCGTTTAAGTAATGTGTATTGAATGTAGCCACAAGGGGAGTGTTTGTATTGTGTGCACATTCAATTGTTTTTTTACGCATCAACTCGCCGTGTTCCATAGATGTTTGCGGGTTGATTTCCAAATAAAAATGTTCTTTGAAATATTCTTTGTAAAAATTAATTCTTGCTTCTGCTTCTTGTTGATTTACTATAAGAAGATTGCTTATGTCTCCCCAAACACCACCTGAAAGTACTATGAGCCCATCTTTATATTTGATAAGTGTTTCATCATTAAGAACTGGATGAAGTGGATTTTCAACGTTTACGATGGAAGTTATACGCATTAAGTTTTTATAGCCTTCTAATGTTTTGGCTATAAGCACAATTTGAAATGTACGTTCGTGTAGACGAATAGAAAATTCAACTCCAATAATTGGTTTTATACCTGCCTTTTTACAGGCTGTATAGAATTCAATCGTCCCGTACATATTGTTATAATCCGTTAGGGCTAGTGCTGGCATATTTACAGCCTTTGTTTTTTTAACAAGGGCGTTAATTTTTGGTAAAGCACTCAAAAGGGAATAGTGACTATGATTACGAAGATGGACGAACATAGGATGAGTT